>BPTO01000039.1 GCA_023705985.1 Candidatus Heimdallarchaeota archaeon
CCTACACGACGCTCTTCCGATCTCTCTTTTTGCAATACTAAAAGGATATTAAGAAGTTCAAAACTTAAAGCATATGAAAGGAAAGATAATCAGTGATTCTCTACGCATTGTAATCACTGGAGGTTCAAGTGGCATAGGTGAAGCAGTTGCTTTTGAAATGGCTAAAAGTAATCATTGTTTTTTCCTTATGGGACGAAATGATGGTCGATTGAAGAAGATTGTAGAAAGTCTACATTCTCTAGGTTGTGAAGCACATTATGATGTTGGAAATGTAGGTAACGAAGAAGATACAGAACGTATGTTCAATAATATCAAGCAAAAACTAGGTGGAATTGATGTTCTTTTTGCTAATGCTGGTGTAGGTTACTTTGGTAATTTAGAAGATTTAACAATTGAACAATATGATGAGCAGTTCAATACAAATGTAAAAGGTGTTTTTCTTTGGATGAACAAAACATTACCTTTATTGAAAGCACAAAATAAAGGGCAGATTATAGTAACATCGTCGAATCTAGGATTGAAAACAGCAGCAAAGTGTAGCCTTTATGCTGCAACAAAACATGCTGTTCAAGCTATGGTTGGGTGTTTACGTGATGAGTTAAAAGGGACAATGGTGAAAGTAGCTACTATTAATCCTGGGTCAGTAGACACTCCTTGGTTTGATGGTAAGGATGTTGACAGAAATAAAATGCTCTCTTCGAGTGATGTAGCAAAAGTAGTAAGGATGATTATTGATCAAAACGAAACTAGTAATATAGATCACATATTATTACTACCTGGGAAAAGCTAATATCTATCCACTTTCAATGTAAAAGAGAAATATAGCTTAAATTTGATATAACTTTTTTAACATAACATCTCTTGCTAAAGATTGAAAGGCTCGCTTAACACCTATTCCTTCTATTGCGATTGTCTCAAAAACTGGGATACCATCCCCCAAATCTAAGGCATCTATCAACTCTCTTTTATCCATGGCATCTGGAACATCTCTTTTATTCAAAGATAAAACTAGAGGAATTTCAGTTATGATTTTGTCTCCTAATTCTTTTTTCAATTCTTCTGCTGATTCAACGTTATCTGCTAATAAATCTCTTGATGAATCTGCCACAAAAAGCAATCCATCTACTCCTTTTAATACCAAGGATCTCTGATGTCTATGTCTTCTTTGCCCTGCTACTGTATATATATCTAGAATAACATTTGATGTAGCCATGAACGGGCTAAAGTCAAAATAAATCGTTCGACCAGAAGGATCTTCGATACTGTTCAATCCACCTTTTTTAATTCCAGTTACATCTGTATGAAGTTTTTTAAGAAATGTTGTTTTACCAGCCATACTTGGCCCAACAAAAACCAGCTTAAAGTGCATTTTTCCAGATGCGTCTTTTCTCATCTTCTATCCTCGATAATTTGCTTTGATATTAGCTTTTGACTCTTAATACGATTAAAATATAATCGTTTTCAGGTGCTACTAGTATTTCGCCTTTGCTGGTGTCTAACGTGAAAAAATTCAATTCTCCTTCTCTTAATTCAGTTACAACTGCTTTAGCTCTACCAACTAGAGAAGCTACTAAGGCAGAAACGTTTTCCCTCATTTCCATAGATAAATTCGTTGTGCTTGATATGGGTAAACCATCATTACTTGTAATTATAACGCCTCTTACGCCAGGGTGCGTTTCCAATTTTTTAAGGGTTTCTTCAAATTGCTTTTGTGAAATCATAAAGGGTTCTCTCCTTGCATGATTAGTACTCAATCTAATAATTAGTCTTTCATATTTAAATTAAATTATAGTGTACGTATTATTAACCTATTCTTAAAGAATATGTTATTCTCAATCCTTTTAAGGAAACCTTCTATTAAAAGGTTTCAACAACAAAGTTGTAACTGTTCAAATATACATTATTCCTTCGAGACTTTTGCATAAAATTAAAAACATAAGACACTGAGTCTAATCTAGGTATGTATCAAATGAAACCTGATGGTGAACTTCTTCGGGAAAAATTAAATGTATTATCTAAACTAAGATTTCATAATATTAAGATAACAGAAAGGATGAAGAAGGCATTTCTAAATGTGCCTAGAGAAGAATTTGTTTTACCTAAATATAAAAATCGTGCCTATATTGATACCCCTCTACCAATACAAGCTGGGCAAACAATTAGTGCAATTCACATGGTGATGATATACGTTTCTCCTTCTTGTACCGACCCTCAAGTTGGAGAAACAGTACTTGAAATTGGTGCAGGAAGTGGATATAACGCAGCCATTTTTGCTGAAATGGTCGCACCAGAGGGAGTAGAAAATCCTGGTCATATATATGCAATTGAAATTATTCCTGAATTAGCTGAATTTGCAAAGGATAATATCGAAAGATCAGGATACACTGATCGTGTAACAATATTAGAAAGCGATGGAGGAAACGGGTATCCAGAAAAATCTCCATTTAACATAATTTCTGTAGCGGCTGCGAGTAAATTGATACCTCCTCCTCTGCAAGAACAAATTGCTTTCAATGGACGTTTAGTTATTCCTATTAACAAAATGTTATATCAGGAATTAGTATTAATAACAAAAGATGAAAAGGGTAATTTTTCTAAAAAAAATCTAGGTGGAGTAGCGTTTGTTCCATTAACGGGAAAATATGGATAAAATACATTGTTGAGTTGTTTATTCTCTTGAACAAACTTTAAAAAATTACACCCATTTTACGAATGTGGTGTAATTCTTGGGTGTAAAAAATATCAGCGATTTGTTTAAGGGGACACCCATCAATCTTAATGAATTAAGTCAAAAAAAACTTGCAGTTGATGCTTATAATATAATTTACCAATTTCTTGCATCAATACGCGGTTATGATGGTTCTCTTCTTGCTGATAAAGAGGGAATAGTGACTAGTCATTTGACAGGATTGCTTTACAGAAATGCTAGATTATTGGAAACGGGTATCCAATTAGTTTATGTGTTTGATGGAACCCCTTCATTAATGAAGCGAAAGGAGTTAAGAAGAAGAGCAGAAGCTAAAAAGAAAGCCCGTGAAGAACTAGAGGAAGCTCTCGAAAAAGGAGATTTAGTACGCGCAAGGATTGTAGCTCAAAGAACAAGTAAACTAACAGAATCAATGGTAGAGGATAGTAAACGATTACTTTATCTTATGGGTATTCCTGTTGTAGAAGCTGAGCAAGAAGGAGAAGCTCAAGCAGCTCATCTTGTTAGACAAGGAAAAGTTTGGGCAGTTGCATCTCAAGATTATGACAGTATCTTATTTGGTTCTCCTATACTGGTTAGGAACCTTACTCTTTCAGGAAGAAGAAAATTACCTCACTCTAACAGGTACATTAACATAAATGTTGAAACGTATAACCAGAAAGAATTGTTAAAAACTCTCAATCTATCTAGAGAACAGCTGGTAGATATGTCTATATTGATAGGTACAGATTTCAATCCAGATGGTATCAAAGGTATAGGTCCTAAAACGGCTTATAAATATATCACGAAACATGGAAACCTCGAAATGGTTGTTGAAAATGAGGAAATTGTCATAGATGCTGACTATGAAGCTATAAGAGATATTTTTCTTAACCCAGTTATATCTGATGAATATAATATCAAATTCAAGTCCTTAGATATTGAAGGTGTTGTTGACTTCCTTTGTAATGAACGTGGTTTCAGCAAAGATAGGGTTGAAAATACGCTTAAAAAAGCAAAAAGGGGACAAGATACATCTCTGAGACAAAAACGACTTGACGCTTTTTTTGGTTGATACAAAATGTCATTAAAGTATACCACCTTTGTGAAACTAGGTTTCAATAAAAACCTCTCAAAATTAGATTTGTCATCATTGCTAGAGAAAATTGAAGTTGGTAAGGTCAGTTATGTTGAATGGAAAGATCATATCTTTTTAGATATAGATAAACCTATTTTTAACAAATTTACACAAAAATTGCCACACACAGGTAGTATTGTTAAAGTGGGGAAAATATCTCTTGAAAAAACTTACACACCTGATACTAATATGGTTGATTTATTTGCAAAACATATCTTTCAATGTATTCAAAATTTGAAAATAGACATGAACAAACAAATTAAATTTTCTTTAAATATACAAACTAATTCGAAAGATACAACAGCAAAAATAGGGTCACAGCTTAGGTCAGCAATAAAAAAGTTAGCACACGATTATCAATTTAAAGTAAAAATGTTGTCTTCAAAAAGAATAACAATGGAACTTTCCCCTTATGAATATCACAAAAATAATATGAACAAAAGGGGAATAGAGCTGAATTGCTTTGTTATCAAATCTAAAATCTATTTCGGTTTCACTCTGTGGGTGACGAATCCCTTTATTGATATAGAAGATGATGAAAAACGCCCAATAAGATTATTTACTCATGGTTTATCATTTAAAATGACTCGAACACTGATTAACATTGCAAAAATCCCAAAAAATGGTTGGTTGCTTGACCCTTTTGCTGGGACAGGGACTATTTTGCAGTGTGGGCTTAGGCAATCAGTAAATGTTGCAGGGATTGATAACGACCCTAAATGCGTGAGAGCATCAAAAGAAAATTTAAAAGATTTTTGTAAAAATGCTTCTATAATAAAAAAGAAAGAACTTAAATGGAATATTTATAAATATGATTCAAGGCAATTAAATCAAATTATTAAGACTGAAATTGATGCAGTAATTACTGAACCTTATTTAGGTCCGTTTTTGAAACAACTTCCAGATTTAGAAGAAGGAAAAGAAACCATGAAGCGTTTAGAAAAGTTGTACACAAAAGTTTTGATAAACTGTAAAAAACTACTCAAAAAAGAGGGTAAAGTCGTCATAATCTTTCCATCATATAACTACTCAAAAGATATTATTCTTACACCTAACATTTCAAAAATTGAGAAATTATCTGGTCTCACATCAATGAAACAGTCAAAATATTTCAATGTTTTTTTACCATTTGACATTGGAAGAAAACACAATGTTATTTCTAGAAAACTTGTTGTTTTCATTAATAGCTTCTGATAGGAAAAAAAATTAGTCTTCTTCGACTCCCATTATTACCATGTCTTGTGTCATTTTCTGGATTCTACGGCGAGTCTTTGAAACCCAACTAACATGTACCAATCCTTGATTTTCAAGACTCATTAATGCTCTATTAATCTCTGTTATTGAAAAGTCACCATATAACTCTCTTAAAGGGTTATCAAGATCATTCTCAAGAATAACTCCCCCTCTTTTATCTAAAATTTCCAGAATGCATGAGGTTAAAGGAGCTATTTTCCATGTATTATTTGATCCCATGGTTGAACAGCATAAAATGTTCTATAAATGTTTTACCTTTTAGCTTGAAAAATCTAGAATTCCTTTCGCTTTTCTTCATAAGGTGTGTGTTAAAACTCTTTTCTTTTTTGTAAGATTCTTTAATGACTGAATGATAACCTACTAAAGACAACATTTTTAATAACATTTGTTTTTTGAAGTCTTTAGTTACAATGAGTGCAAGAAGTCGAATCAATTTGTTATTTTTTCTTTCAATTGGAATAATATTCTTAATTATAGCAATAGTTGTACCTGAACAAATGGGCATGTACGAACTGATTAGCGATTTTAATGATGAGTTAGTAAAAGATTTTCTAAGTGCTTATCTTAATGGTTTCCCACATCCGTGGTTGTAATAAAAAGGAAAGGGATAATATATGGCAACGTTACAAAAACTTAATCTTTCAACATTCTTACGCCCTGTGCTTAATCGCAAGATTAGAATAATTAGAACTATTGTACAGTTAATAATTTTTGGATTATTAAATGGCCTTATGTTTGGATTACCCCGTCTTCCAATTTTACTCCCGATTGAATACCCAACTGGTGCTGCTTTTTCCACAGTATGGAATGCTTTTGAAGCCTTGCAATATGCGCTGTCTTTCTGGGTTTTCCCCTATCTAGCGATATCCATATTCGTTTTATTTGGAGCAATTTTTGGTAAAACTACCTGTGGTTGGGCCTGTCCATTTGGCTTAGTTCAAGATTTGGTTAGCTATATTCCTACTAAGAAAAAGAAGGTTTCAAAACCAACAAATGCAAGTTTAGGTAAAATAGCTATTGTTGTTGCGGGATTTGTGATTGCAATGGCTGCTATCATAGGTATAACATATAATAGAGGCGAAATTAACAAACTTGCATTTGGTGCAGGAAAAGATATGCCTTTTAGTACTCTTGATCCTTCTTCCACATTATTTGCTTCTTTATACTATTATTTAAAATGGGGGCTAGCAACGGATTCATTTGGTGCAGAAATAGGGCAATGGAAATTCATGTTTATTCTTCGACTTATTATCTTTGCAATAGTTTTAATCCTAATAGCGATTTATCCAAGAGCCTATTGTAGATGGATTTGCCCAACTGGTGTAGTTTTAGGTTTCTTTAGCAAATATAGTTTACTTGGAATGCAAAGGAATCCCAATCGTTGTATTAGTGGTTGCAATAAATGTGAGCAAGCCTGTCCAATGCAAGTTCCAATATTATCCTATGATAAAAACATCAAAAACAAGATGTGTACAAATTGTTTAGAGTGCGTAGAAGCGTGTGATGAAGGAGCACTAAAGCTAACTTTTCGATTTTAGTTTCTTTCCTTTTACTTTTTATCTCAATTAACTAATTTCTATGTGGGATTAAATACTAAATTCTACATGTGATTAATGAAAATAGGTTAGAAAACAAACCATTATAAAGATAGATATTTATCAAAAATTGAAGTAATCAAATGGCTATAGTTTGCTGAGGAATCGTAAATGGCTGAAAAAGAGATAACATTAAGAGTGGCTGAAGCTAAACAACGAGATGTTGGTAGAGGAAAGGTTAGGCTAGACAGTATGGCTATGTCTAAAATTGGTGTGTCAACAGGAGATATTGTCGAAATTATTGGTAAAAGGTCGACAACAGCTGTAGCTTGGCCATCTTATCCAGAAGATTTAAAGAAAGATATAATTCGTTGTGATGGTGTCATAAGAAGGAATGCCAGCGTTTCATTAGGAGATAAAGTTGAAGTTAAAAAAGCGAAAGTAAGTGTCGCAAGACAAGTAACTTTAGCACCAGAACAAATGTCAGTTAATATTGATTTTAGTTTTGAAAATTTCGTTAAAAGGAAATTACTAGGACAACCTTTGTCTAGAAAGGACACTGTTTTAATTCCAATTTTGGGGAGAGCTATTCCTTTCAATGTTGTAAGTACAGTTCCTTCAGGAATTGTAGTTGTCACTGAGTCAACACAGCTAAAAGTAGCAGAAAAACCTCTTATAGAAGGTGAAAAAGTTGCTCCAAGTGTTAGTTACGAAGATATAGGTGGTCTTCACTCAGAGATTCAAAAAATTCGTGAAATGGTCGAACTTCCTCTCAAATTTCCACAATTGTTTGAAAAACTAGGGATTGATCCACCTAAAGGCGTGTTACTTCACGGTTCTCCAGGAACTGGAAAAACTCTAATAGCAAGAGCTGTAGCAAATGAATCAGAGGCACATTTTATTGTGATTAATGGTCCAGAGATCATGAGTAAATTCTATGGAGAGTCTGAGCAACGTTTACGAAGCATTTTCAAAGATGCAGAGGACAATTCTCCAAGTATCATTTTCATTGATGAGCTGGATGCTATTGCTCCAAAACGTGAAGATGTTACAGGTGAGGTCGAACGTCGAGTAGTTGCACAACTTTTAGCCTTGATGGATGGTTTAATTGCTCGAGGTCAGGTAATAGTTATTGGTGCAACAAATCGCCCAAATGCCGTCGATCCCGCTTTAAGGCGCCCTGGGCGTTTTGATAGAGAGATAGAAATTCATGTGCCTGATCGTGATAGCCGTGAAGAAATCCTTTTAATTCACACTAGAGGTATGCCATTAGCTCAAGATGTTGATGTAAAATCCATGGCCGATGTATCGCACGGATATGTGGGTGCTGATCTTCAAGCTCTTACGAGGGAAGCAGCTATGAAGACTTTAAGGCGCGTTCTTCCTTCTGTTAATTTAGATGAAGAAAGTATACCCGCGGAAGTTCTTGATCAACTTGAAGTTACACATGATGACTTCCTTTTAGCTCGAAAAGAAATTACTCCTACCGCCGTTAGAGAAGTGTTTATAGAGAGACCAGATATTCCTTGGACAGAAGTTGGTGGATTAGATAAAGTAATAACTGATATCCGTGAAGCTATTGAGTGGCCATTAAAGCAGCGAGATGCATTTAAGAGGATAGGTATAAAACCTCCAAGAGGGATATTGTTATTTGGTCCCCCTGGGTGCGGTAAAACACTTTTAGCAAAAGCTGTTGTAACTGAATCTGAAGCTAATTTTATTTCAGTAAAAGGACCTGAGGTTTTGTCTAAATGGGTTGGAGAATCTGAGAAAGCTATACGTGAAGTTTTCAGGAAAGCACGGTTAGCTGCTCCTACAATAGTCTTTTTTGACGAAATAGATTCACTTACTCCAATTCGGGGAATGTCTTCAGATAGTAATGTCACAGAGAGAGTTATTAGCCAGCTTTTAACTGAACTTGATGGTTTAGAAGAAATGAAAGATGTTTTAGTTATTGCTGCCACAAATAGACCTGACATTGTTGATCCTGCACTTTTACGCCCTGGACGATTTGATAGGTTGATATTTGTTCATCCACCAAGTCAAGCAGGACTGGTAGAAATTTTCAAGATTTATACGAAAAACATGCCTCTTGACAATGATGTAGATGTGAAAGTACTTGCAGAACAATCTGAAGGTTTTGTAGGAAGTGATGTTGAGGCTTTATGTCGTGAAGCTGGTATGGCTGCATTAAGACAGAATTTTAACATAGCTAAAGTATCAATGAAACATTTCAAGAAGGCAATTAAAAGGATTCATCCAACTGTTACACCAGAAGTACTAAAATATTACGAACAAATATCTGAAAAATTCAAGAGAACAAGCCAACTTTCAACACCCCAAATCGGATTTACATAGAAACCTTAGGCTTCATTCCACTTGCTTCTCTTTTGTTATTGCATCGTCGGATAATCTTTTAAATGATTTTTTATAATTTTATTAATAGATATCTGGTGATTAAATACAATGAAAGGTTTCTATATTGTTAACAACGATACATATGAAGTTCTTTTCTGCAAGCCTTTGCAAGTTGAAGGTTTTTCTGATGAAGACGTTGATAACAATATAGATATGCTTCTTTCTTTCTATAGCAAGGTTGAGAGAAGTGATTTATTTAATGGAATTCAAACCATTCATTTAAAAGAAGCTAGAATCGTTTTTTTGAACAAATTTTCTTTTCTATTTATTCTTGTAAACCCTGTTACATATTCAGAAGAAATGATAACATCACAATTGTTTTTCTATATGAAATTATTTCTAAACGCGTTTGAAATTCGAGATAAGGAATCAGCTAAGGATCTATTGAATGAATTAGAGGGGTCCCATAGGAGAAAAGTCTCAGAATCACTAACTCATTCATTTTTATTGTGGAATGTATTAAACTCGCACATCGATGATGTCGACAAAAGAAATATGGTTGAAGTTTTTGAAAATGTGTTTAATTCCATATGGGATGGGATCAGAGGTTTTGGTGAATCAAGTGATGATGTACAGGTAAAAAATCTTCTTAATAACATTCCTGAAATCTTTAAGGAATATCTGAAAACTGATACAGACTGTTTGAAAAATATTTATGACATAAATGATAATAGTTTCAATATTAAGAAGATTGATAATATATGCGGAATTACAATACAAATCAAGAACGAGCTCTTACAGCTTTTGAGGTTCTTTGTTGAATATATAGTAGAAATGGTAGGAATCGACAATTATAGGCGTATTGTCGTGAATAATCTCTCAACAGCCATTCGAACAGAATGGCAAAGGCTCAAAAGTTTAGATTTAATTAAAAGTATTTTAATAATAACATGGCGGTGAAAAGGTGCATCAGCTACAAAAAATAATATGCGTTGGTTCGGCATTTGTTGGAAAGACATCACTAGCAAGAAGATTCACATTGGATACTTTTGTCTATAGTTACATACCAACTTTAGGAGTAAGTTGGTTGACAAAAACTGTTGACTTACCAACTGAACTAATGAATGAAAATCTTTCAAAGAAGTTGGTAAATGACCCAATTTCAGCTAGACTCTCAATCTGGGATACAGGGGGTCAAGAGATGTTTACATATCTCAGACCAAAATATTATGAGGGAGCTAGTTGCGCAATAATTGTTTATGATGTTACCAATATGAGTTCCTTCGATGAAATAGAAGCTTGGGCAAATGAAGTATCATCCAAATGTTCTGATATTCCAGATGTTATAGCAGGAAACAAATATGATCTTAAGGAAGCTCGTGCAGTCAATAGGGAAGAGATTATAGAGTATTGTCGTCTTCATCGCTATGATTATATTGAAACTTCTGCTTTATCTTCTTTCAATGTAGAACTTCTCTTTCATCATGCAGCGCGATTATCCATTCAGTACAGCCATGATTTATTGAAGTTTAGAAAAGAATTCTATAAATGAACTCTCTTTTCTTTTCATATTTGTTTTTAGAAATTGTTAAGGTAACTTTTAAATGTAAAATTATTTTGGTTTCATCGCTCTCAAATTCATCTTTTTGTGATTACTCTTTGTTGTGATAATTGTGTACAAAGAGACAAATCTATAAACCCATAAGCGTAAGTTTAATTATGGTTAATGAAGATTTTTCTATTATTTCTGATTTTGTATCTGTAAATGCTGATGAAGCTATTTCTAAAGCAGTTGAAAAATTTAAGGGTAAAATTAGAGAAATTTTAGTTTTTGGAGAAAGGGAAGTTCTTCTCGGTTATCTAACTCAGAGACACTTAACTCGACAATCTAAAATTCAACCAGATTCAAAAGTTTCAAATTTTATTATCCGTGTCCCGACAATCAGAGAGAATGTAAGTCTTGATGAAATTGCTAGATCTATATTATCTGCAAAAATCCGCTCAGTGCCTGTAGAAGAAAATAGTAAGATTATTGGAATTATTAAGGACATCGATTTAATTCGTAGTGCTTCCGAGATATTTGAGGATAAAACAGTTAATGATGTTATGACTCGTGATCTTATAGCTGTCTCTTCTGATACAACAATTGCAAAATTAATAGCAATCTCAAGAACAAACAATATATCTCGTACTCCTGTTGTAGATCATAATAACAAATTACTAGGAATAGTAAGCCCATATGACCTAACAGGAATTTTGTTGTCTGAATTTCCTGGACAAACACTAGGTGATAGACAAGCCACACAATTAGATGTCTTAGCGGTAAATGTTTCTGAAATTATGTCTGAAAATGTAATAACTTGTTTCAAAGATGATTCTGTTGACGAGGTGATTCAGAAACTCTATAAAAATAATCACAAGGCGATGGTTGTAGTTGATACAGAGAATCATCCAATTGGTATAATCACTACTCGTGATTTGTTGGAAACCATCAGTCGTCCTCCTGCAAGTGAAGGTTATTATATCCGAGTTATTGGTGACGTTGCTGATTCTGACATGAATCAAGTTATGGAAATGGGTGCAGATATAGTCAAAAAATATGCGGTTTTTATAGGTAATTCTGGGCAATTCTATATTCATGCAAAAGCAATACCAAAGAAGAAATTTAGGGGATTTGTACTTTATCAGGTTAGATTAAGAATAGCAACAGACAAAGGCAAAGTTTATGTTTCTCGCTCAGAGGGTTATGGATTATTTGGAGCTTTTGCAGTAGCACTAGATCGAATAGAGCGAGAAATTCTTTCTGAAAGAGAATTAGAAATTAAACAACAGCAACCTAAAAGTAAACGTTACATACTAGAAGAATTAGAGGATATCTAACCTTTTCTCTTTTTTCATTACTTATTTTTGTACCGCATCCGTTTCACTTTTAATTGAAAAGATGTAGATGGTCTTAATGCAAGGTACAAAAGCTAAAATTAAGCGAATTAATTTTGCACTCCTGAATAGAGAAGTTATCAAACCTGAGTATTGTATTCTCTGTGGTGGATGCGAATCCGTTTGCCCTATGAATGTAATATTAATTGAACAAATGCAACCAAAACTTGTTGGTGGATGTATATCCTGTGGTTCTTGTGTTGATATATGCTTGAGAATTAATCAAAGATTAGAACAACCAGCTGTTTCAGATGATTTAGGGACAATTTTGGAAGTATATCTAGGCAAATCTGCAAAAAATGATATACACAAAAATGCCCAGAATGGTGGTATTGTAACTTCTTTATTACTTTCTGAACTCAAAAATAATTCAATCGATGGAGCTTTGGTTACAGGTGGGGGTAAAGATTTGTCTCATCCTATTCCTATGTTGGCTTTTACAGAAGAAGAGATTAGATTAGCTTCTAGATCTAAATATACGCAAAACCCAGCGTTGTCAAACCTAGACTCGATTAAGAGCAGCTACAAAAAAAATGTTGCTGTTGTTGGGTTACCCTGCCATATGGAAACGTTAACACAGTTTGTTAAAAAACAATATCTTGGAGCGGATACACGCATAAAATATCGAATCGGGTTGTTTTGCATGAGTTGCTATAAACCTGATTCTTTTCGAGATATTGTTAAACAGGAGCTGGGTCTGGATTTCAAAAATATAACGAAAACTGACTGTGGAAGAGGAAAATTCTTCTTTGAAACAAAAGAAGGTATAAAGGAAGCAAAAATTAATCTATTTCATACTGGAAAACCTGAAGGCTGTAAATATTGCAAGGATTTCAGTGCTGAATTTGCTGATATATCGATTGGAAATGTAGGTGTAGATGATGATATGAATATTATAATTATTCGAACTGAAGCTGGAAAAGAGTTGTTTCAAAACGTTTTAGAATCCAATTATCTGGATGTTGAAAAGATTGAAAATCCAAAATGGTCAGAAGTTCTTATGCTAGCTAACAAACTATCGTCATCTAAAAAGAAAAATGCTAAACCTCTTCCAGTTTTGGAACTCTAAGATAATCTGAGATGGAGGTAATGAGCAATAACCAAGATAGAAATTCTTCCTTTGGCTTTTCCAATTGTCGAAGAGGGAGATGATATAGGACAACAAATAATTGATTCAGTATTATCTTTGAGTTATCTTATCGATAATGGAGATATTTTCGTTATAGCTCATACTATTATCTCTAGAGCTGAAGGTTTAGAATTCTTCCTCCCGGATATTGATCCATCACCTTTTTCCGAGATAATCGCAAGAAAGACTGGAAAAGATCCTAATCTTGTTCACCTAATAACTGAAGAAGCTGAGAAAATACTTAAAGTCCAAAATAACATAATCATAACCAAAACGCATCATGGATGGATATGCGCTAATTCTGCTGTTGATCAATCAAATTCCAAACCAAATTGTGCAGTTGTTCTACCTAAATTTCCATCAAAAAATGCTAAAAAAATAGGTAAACTACTTGCTAAATACTTCAACAAACAAATTTCTGTTCTAATCTCTGATACACATGGAAGAGCTCTTAGAAGAGGAGCTATCAATATTGCAATTGGTTCATTTAATTTTTCTGTCATTGATAATGCTCAAGGAAGAGAAGATATTTTTGGTTATCCACTGAAAACTACTTTGATAGGTTTAGCTGATGAAATTTGTTCTGCTGCTGAACTATTAATGGGGCAAGCAGGCGAAAAGGTTCCTGTAGTACTTATTAAAGGATATAAACAACGATCTCCTATTTCTTGTATTCAAGAAATGCAATTTGATGACGAAAAACGTCTTTTTCAGTAGCTAGAAGATGTAGCTAGTTGTGTTATTACCCATATCTTTGTTAGTAATAGTTGCTTGACAAAGTTTTGGCATTCAAAAATAACTTTATATTAAACTTAAATAACAAGATAATCATATATATAATAGTAAGCTAAAGTTGATTCCTTGAGGTGCTTGGTTGTTTAAAGGACTAAGAAAATCAGTAACAGAAAAAGCTAATGAACAATTAGGGAAAGCACGGTTGGCTGCACAAAGAAAACAATTTAAAGAGGCTTCAAATTTTGCAGAACAAGCTATAGAAATTTTGAAGGGAGAAGAAGATAGGAGAAAATTGGATTTAGCTAGAGCTTTGTATTATGAATATTTGGGAAATCTTTCAATTAAAGAAAATAAAGCTTTAGAATCTGCAAATTATCTTGGACGGTCTGGTGGTTTTTATCTACGTTTAAGTATGGACTCAGAACTCCAACGAGTGCATGAAAAGCAAGCTAAAATTCTTCTTGTTATTGCAAGGCAAGTGATGAAAGAAAAGAAATTTGTTGAAGCTGCTTCTTTTTTTGAGCGTGCTGCTATGTCTTTTCAAAGAATTGGGAATACAGCAGAAGAGCTAGATTGTAAAGCTAAATCCTATATATCCCGCGCTGCAGCAGAGAAAACAATTTCAGGAAGAAAGGGTTTCCTTAAGAAAGCTGTTGAACTAATAGGTGAAAAAGGTTCCGATGAACCAATTATACAAGCTCATCTTGCATATTATAATGGCTTATTTATAGAAGATGAAAAGACAGAACTGGCACTAAAATATTATACAGTCGCGTTACAAAATTACCAGCTATCTGGTGCTGTAGGGCGTGTTGAAGAAATCAAAAAGAAAATTAACAGACTTACAAAACTTTTATGATACACTTTTGCTTTATTTTTGCTCTAAAATGTAAGAAATAAACAAACATTTAAAAGATTTAATGGTTAATGAGCTGTGCAAGTACTAAGAGTAAATCTTAGGAGGTCAAAAAAATGGTAGGCATTCTTCAAGCATTGAAAGTAACTTTGTTTTGGTTTATCCCGCTTACAGCTTCATTAATGGGTATAATATTTTCAACTGTGCTTTTAATTACAGATCAGATTAATTTTGGTGGTAACACTGTATATTTTACCTTTGGAATTGGACCACAAATAGCTATTCTAGTAGGTTCTTGTGTTCTCTTCTTCTTCTTCCTAATAAAAGCAATTGGAGATATAACTGAAGCTGCTCTTATTGAATAAAAGGAAATTTTTCTTTTCTTTTTCTTTTGTAAATCAATTTCTTTATTCTTGAAAAGAGTTTTAAGTGTTTAATGTAAGCTATTTTTACTGTTTGATATTTTTTGAATAGCAATACTCTGTAAAGTGAAAATATGTTATGATTGAAAATAGAGATAAACCTGTATCAAAAGCTGAGTTGTTTAGGGATAGTTCTACTGATGAATCATTGTTTAATTTTCAACTTAATAGAAAAATAATTTCATTGTCAACCCTAATTAAAGCAATTATAGTCGTTATTCTAGTTGCTAGTATAGTCCTTCTTCTCAACATATCTTATGATGTCGTTAATACCCCTTATTTCCCAGTCTATGTTGTCTCATTTCTCTTACTAGGATTTCTATTCTGGGCAGTCACACTATTTCTGGTTTTTAGTATCTCAATTACAAAAACAGAGAAGTCAATTATTAAATTGATATTTCCCCTGTTAATGATACTGGGTATTTTAACTGCTTATTTTTCTGTTGTTATAGAAAATAAGGCTTTTTCCCTTTTTACTGTAATGAATTCTGTACTTAACCAAATGAATATATCTCCCTTAACTCCTCAAAAAATACAATATGTGTTTTACACTATTGTAATCCCTCTTATAGAAGAGATAGCAAAAATT
The DNA here is from genome assembly GCA_023705985.1 of Candidatus Heimdallarchaeota archaeon. GTDB lineage: Archaea > Asgardarchaeota > Heimdallarchaeia > Heimdallarchaeales > Heimdallarchaeaceae > 18H4-34. The sequence goes on from BPTO01000039.1 coordinate 15,640, forward strand.
TTTCCAGTAATAATGTTATTAGGAAATTATGCTCGTCTTTCCCATGATGAATTTAATTATGAGACTCGTTTAGTACCCTCTCTAAGGATGGCTGTCTTTCTTGGTGGTTTTTTTGGTGCATGGTTCGACTTAATAGAACAATTTTTGTCTTATTCAACTCTTCCTACAAATTTTGTGATTAGCTCTTTACTTTTTGGTAGGACAATCTATCCTCTTCATAGTGTTTCTTCAATGATTGTTGCACTAGGGATTGGAATAATTTTCGTAGGCAGAAGTTATCCGAAAAAAGTAAGAATTCTCGTTTTTAGTGTTTTCCTTTTTTTAGGAACTGGTTTTCATGGTTTAGTTAATTATTATTCAGTAGTCAATGAGAATTTAACTGCTCTATCTATTTTGAATTACAGCTCATATGTTCTATTCATTTTTTTTGCACTAATATTGTTAATAAAAATTCCAAAATACTGTTTGTATTGTTTCACAGAGCATGTGTCATCTGAATGCCCAACCCTTAGTGAAAAAAGTGGAAAACTTGCAAAAGTGTTAAAATTAAAACCAAAGTATCCATACTTGTATAAAGAATCCGAAAAGGAGTTTTTATGTTCAAACTGTTTTACAAGAAATTACAATAGCGAATACTGTGATTTATGTTGGTTCTTCCCAAAACTGCAATGTAATAATTGTAATCAACTAGTTCCTGCTTTTGCAAGAAATTGTTGGTCTTGTGGTAGAGAAGTAACAACATTATATGACAAAATGAATTCATCGTCTCCACCGCTTTATGTGAGCTTTTCAGTCGGTTTTACTAGAGTTATTTTTGTAGGAATTTTGATTAGTTTGTTGCTTATCTTTATGAATATACAAAGTTCCGTTTCTTTTCTTGGATATGTAGTCTTTATCGTAGCAATTTTACTAGCTCTTCTAATCACATTTGTGTGGTTTTTTTCTGCTAAAAATAGAGTTCAATCAATGTTAAGTTCAATAATCGTCACATCAATTGTAGTATTTGCTCTTATTGTATCCTCACTATATATGGGTATTTTCGCATTCGTACTGCTCTTTTCTTTTCGTTTTCTATATGGTTTTACTAGCCTATTTTGTGTGATAGTGGTTTTATTTGTAAGTATTGCTTATCTTATAAAAGTTATTTCTGGGTCAAAACTAATATTGAGCGAGGGAATAAAATGAGTAATCATAAAAATTCTAGAAGTGCTAAAAAACATCCATCCAACAAACCCTTAAAGGAAATGTTTCTTAAAGTATTATTCCCTCATAGAGGTAAACGTGGTAGGAAGGAGTACTTTACGAATCTTATTTTGAGGGGTTCATTTTATCTCTCCCTTAGTTATGGAATTTCAATATTCTTTTCAATATTCTTTTTTTCCCTTCAAAATAACTATATAATAGAAAATCTTGTTTGGTCACCAACTGAAATCTTGTTCTTGCCTTTCTCTATAACATTCGAAGCACAAGATGTAACTGCATTCATTAATGGCATTATTGTTAATACTTTAATTCCGTTTTTCATTGCTGGTTTGGTAACTGGAATTGTGTGGGAAGAAGATGCTATAGATTTAGTTTTAATTAGTTCACTACTTTCTTTTCTCTTCGTTGTTCTATTATATATATCACAAATCTTCTTATTTACAACTTCAAATATAGATTTAATAGCCTCAATTATGCCTAATTTTCTTTTCTTCAGCATTATTTTCATGTTTGCGGTGAGTTTGCTAATTTTCAGCGCTGTAGGTGGTTATTTAGGTACAATACTTGGTAGAAAACTTTCCTATCTTATATTGCCAAAGAAAGGTTCCAAAGTTGTTTATTCTCCTGAAATTCTTCCTGAAACACCAGTTTCAGTCGTAACTATTTTTGATCTTAATGGTTCAAATTATGAAGCAACCAAAAAAACAAAAGCATTTTCTATGATATATCTAAATAGAAAGCTTGAAGCAATGATAAAGGTAAGACAAACTAATGTTTGTCCTTATTTTGAGGATCAAAGGTGTTCTTATCTAGGTTATAAAACCGCATCGCACAAACTCCAAATATGTGTATCAGGAATGTGGAGTCTATGCAAAGTGTATGCTTTTATTCAACAAAGTGAATCAATAATTAAAGAAGTGAACAGAGGTGAGATAAAGAGTGAACAAGGTTAAGAAATTTCTCGACCCAAAAATCTGGATTATAATAGTTTGTTTAATTATTTTTATTTTAGCTAACAGCTCGCAAGAAAGTTATATGAGTTTAGATGATGTTGAATCAACATCTCTTAAAAGTACACAACTAACTACATCTTCTACTTCTCCCTCTCCCTCTTCTTCTACTTCTACACCAACTGCTCCTACTGTTCCTTCTTCAGGGCCTGAAATTCCTGAAAAACCTGTTGAGTTCGACAAAGAACCCTTAATATCACCCCAAATTATCCCTGTAATTGTAGGATTAATTTTCCTTATTTTAGTAGTTGTTCTGACCCTCAGAAAACGAACTGAAGATAGACGAATGATTTCTTCGTCACCTGTATTGAAAAAGGCAATTATTGATTCACGAAGGGATAAGTTTCGAACACACATTAAAACTCTAATTGATATTCTTGGTGAGTTTCTTCAAAAAGGCAGTTATACTGAAGGTATTATCTATGGTTATCACAAACTAGATCAAAATATGAGAAAGATGATTGGTAAAAAGAGAGAGAATTTTCTAACTCCAAAAGAATTCATGCTCTCACTTGATTTACCAGAAATTATTGAACATATTGATGTAATAATCAATCTCTTCTATTCAGCAAGATATCAGCTCGCTGAGATGAAACATGAAGATTTGATACTGTTCATTGAAAAACTTCTAACCATGCAAGCACTTAGTAAATCAAGATATGAAATACAAATCTATGAAAAAAACACATTTAAGGAGAGCTAACAATGAAATTGAAAAATCTTTATAGCGCTCAAAATTTTCCTCTGTTCAAAGTACTAATTCAAACAATAATTCTATTTGTGGTTATTCTTCTACCTTTAAGTATAAACTTTGCAAGTTCTCCTCCCCCATATTCGATCGAAAATAAAGGTCCTGACGGTATGTCTTATGTTGATGCATTGTTATATCATGATGGTTATAATATTTCGAGAATCCTTTTATCAACAGATCCTATTATGGACCTTAACTCTACTTCAACTTTAGTGATAGCGGGTGGTACAAAGACTTATCGTAATCCAGAGAGAGCAATTATTGATTCTTTTGTCTTGAGAGGTGGTACTCTTGTTCTACTTGGGGGAGATGGAGTAGTTGCAGGTTTAGCTGCGTATTTTGGTATAATTTATTCCGGATTAAGTCTTTTTGAGACAGTTCACTATTACAAATCACCTGAAATCATACTTGTAAATTCTACAGAGATTAATGATACTCTCTGCTTTGTTAAGCCAAAAGCTATTCTAGAAATAGCTAGTGATAGAAATCAAAGAGAAATTGGGAATATAGTTACAGCTGGAACCACGTTTATAGACTCTAATAATGATGGGATTTGGTCAGTTTTAATGGAAAGAACACAACTCCACAAAATTGGTACTGTGATAAGAAGAGGAAGAGGAGCAATAATAGCTATAACTTCTTCAAGCTTCTTGGTTAATGAACTTTATACGAAATTTTATGGAAACATTGATCTCATAAGATATTACTTAAGTATTTTATCAGCAGAAAAACCAAGCTTAGTATGTTTTGAGGAAAGCCACAAAAGGTGGCCTTTAAGATCTACAGAAGGAATAATAAACCAATCTTATGGAAATTTAATCTTGCTATCAAAATCACAATTACTAATATTTATTGTTGTTCTCCTAATTTTAATATTGTATTATTTTGCTCCCAGGATACAGAAATTATTTAAACCAACAGAATCATACCGTAACTTTTTGTCCAATAGAATCTGGAGCAGGGGACGAGAATTATATGATACATTTGGACAAGTTGTTAAACCTACTATTGAAGAGAAGATTCTTTTTTCTTTATATTTTCAATACGAACTACATCCCCAGGCTTTTAACTTATATCTTCAGCAAAAACTAAGTTATATTAAACCATTATTATTAACTAAAGAGGAGAAAAAAATGTTTGAAGAAACGATGATTAGAAAAATAGATTATGATACATTCATCTATCTGTTTTCAAAGTTGGAAGAGATTCAGAAAAGGAAAAGGTTGATGTAAATGACTCAAGTAAATGAAGCAAAGGATATTTTTGAGAATATTATGGATGAAATGCGAAAACGTATAGTGCAGAATGAAAATGTCATTGAACTAATGTTTGCTACAATGTTAGCTGGCGGGCATTGTCTGCTTGAAGGTGTTCCTGGAATAGCTAAAACGCTAATGGCTAGTACACTAGCAGAAACTATGAAGATGAATTTTACGCGAATACAATTCACAAGTGATATGATGCCTACTGATATCTCAGGAGGGCTTATTTTTGAAAGAGAAACAAGTTCATTTAGATTCTTTAAAGGACCTGTATTTACAAATATTCTTCTTGCTGATGAAATAAATCGTAGCCCTCCAAAGACACAATCTGCATTATTAGAAGCGATGCAAGAACGACAAGTGTCAGTTGGGCAAGAAACACATAAGCTTCCTGAACCCTTTATAGTTATTGCAACTCAAAATCCTATTGAATCGACAGGTGTATATCCGCTCCCTGAAGCTCAAATTGATCGATTCTTAGTGAAAATTCCAGTTTACCCTCCAAATTTGGAGGGGGAGATTGCTATGCTAGAAATGAAAAGGGTGCAGATGTTTGCTGAGGTTGAGCAAGTAACTGACCAAGAGACAATTAAAAAATTAAAGTATGAAATAGAAAAAAATGTCGTAGTAAGCGATCAAATAATAGAATACATATCAAACTTAGTAGTAGCAACACGTTCAATACCCTCT
>BPTO01000040.1 GCA_023705985.1 Candidatus Heimdallarchaeota archaeon
GTTCCCTCTTCTTTATACCAAAATGCTATTACTGTCACTATTACACTTATCAATAAATATACTCCCCATTGCCCTATCTCTGTCCAATGAAAGAACTTCCTTTCCCTTTTATTCATCCTTTTTACATATTCTCTCGCTATCTCTATGTCGCTTCTCACTTAACTCATCCCTTCTGTCAGTATTTTCCCTACTGCCTTTGTCGTCATTGTGAACGTTTTTCTCAATTCCTCTTGCTCATAGATCAGTTCATGTAAATTCTTTAGCGATATCTCTCTCTTGTTCTCATCTACTAGTTTTATCTCTATCCCCCATCCCCTTCCTTCCCTTTTTTCTTCTTCTAATTGTTCTTTCTGTTCTTCTATGAACCTTGCTAATATTTTCTCTAGTCTTTCACTGTTCTTTATATTGCATTTTGCTATCTCTATACTCTTCTCTTCTTTTCCCGCATATAGATTCAGTATCATTCCCCAAGTCATCTCTCTTCTATCTTTTTATCTCTCATTTCCTTTTTATACTAGACTAGTTTTCCTTACATCAAGGTTGCAGTTTTTCTTTTTTTTCCCTAATATTTTTATTACATTGTTTTTCATTTAATGAAAGGAAACACTAACACTTCAAAATGATCCAAAATCTACTTCCGACAAAATAACTATGTAGGCTGTAAAAACATTTCCTACAACACAATTATTAAATACTTCGTGGGGATACATTATTGAGAAGAAAAGGGGTTAAACATATGAGTCAACGCATTTTCAAAATTTCATTGCTTGGCGAAGGAGCAGTAGGTAAAACTAGTCTACGAAGAACCTACATGGGTGAATCATTCACTTCGGGGTACATGATGACGGTAGGTGCCGATTTCGCTGTTTCTAAACTCTCCGTCGATGAAATTGAATTTACTTTACAAATTTGGGATCTTGCCGGTCAACAACGTTTCTCAGCTGTCAGAGAAGTTTATTACAGAGGTACATCTGGAGCTCTTTTAGTTTTTGACATTTCACGTCCTGAGACTTACGAAGCTATTCCTAACTGGCTTGCTGAATTAATTCGCAACAACAAGAATCGTATAGTTCCACTTGTTTTAATTGGTAATAAAGCTGATTTAAGGGAATCTACTCCTTATTCCGTTCCTACTAGCTATGCTGAAGATTACGCACAAACCCTTTCTACATGGAGTGGTTTCACTGTTCCATATTTGGAAACCTCTGCACTCACTGGATTGAATGTTGAAAGAGCCTTTAAAGAACTAACTTCACAAATAATACAATACTATGAACAACAAAAGATGAAAGCTTCTTATTAGCTTCTTTCTCTCTCATTTTCTTCTACCAAAAATTTTTTGATACTATCTTTACTCTTTTCTTTAGAAGATAAATGATTGATTCTATCCTATTTCTGGAGTATATGAAAAAGAAGAATTATTCTTTAGCAATTGGGGTTCCTTGTTCATATTTTAACAATTTGCTTATCGAGCTAGAGAGGAGTAGTGAAATACTTTATGTTCCTGCAACAAGAGAAGATGAGGCTATTGGTATAGCTTCAGGTTATTATTTTGGTGGAGAAAAAAGCTTCGTTATCATGCAAAATTCTGGATTAGGAAATATTGGAGATGCTTTAACCTCCCTAGCTCAACTTTATGGTATTCCAATGTTAATTTTTGTTAGTTATAGAGGGTTAAAAGAAGATGATGATTTCCCAGAGCACTCAATTATGGGTGAAATTACTGAAAATCTGCTTGAAAGCATGAAAATACCTTTCAGTGTTCTTGAAGAAGAAGGTTGGCAAAAGTCTTTATCTCTTTTAATTGATAAATCAATAAAAAAGAATCAACCTGTCTGTTTATTGATTAAAAAAGGAGTCTTTGGTTAAGATGAAAGGAGCTGAAGTAATCTCTTTATTTAGTGAAATCTTACAAGGCGATGAAATGATCGTATCATCTAATGGTAATGTTAGCCGCCAAGCTTTCCATCTTTTAAACAAACCCCATATTTATCTTAGGGGAAGCATGGGATTACCTCTATCTGTAGGATTAGGTTTATCTCTATCTCAACCAGAGAATAAGGTTATTGTTATAACGGGGGACGGTAATTTTCTCATGGGATTGGGTTCATTAACAACTATAGCCCATTTTTCCCCCGAAAATCTGCGTATAATTATTCTTGATAATGAGGTTTATGCTACAACAGGTGGACAACCAACTGTTTCTTCGACAATTAATTACAAGTTGTTAATGGAAGGTTCAGGAGTCGAAAATGTAGTTTCTCTAACATCCATAAATAACGAAAAAGAAGTTAAAAAATCACTTGTTAAGCTTCTTAAACAAGAAGGTTTACAAATGCTTCACATCAAAGTTGAAAGAGATGACATTAAGCTAGCAAATATAGACTGGCATCCTACAGAAATCACTAAAAAATTCCATTTTGGTCATAAAATACATTTTAAAAGCAGTTAACAAAGTGTGAACATCTATGAAGATTATAATTCAAACCTTTGGACAAATACGATCAATAACTAAAGAACAGTATATCGAGCTTGAACTTGATGAAAAATCCACTGTTGCTCAAGCGATTAAACATTTTACAGAAAAATTTGGTCCAGATGTTCAGAAGTTACTTTATCACGAAGGAAAATTTAGAGATTTTTATACAGTTATGGTAAACAAAAATAGCATTATGAGTGAAATAATTAACACTTACGTGCTCTCAGAAGGAGACGAAATCTCGTTAATACCTTTTGTCGCTGGAGGAATGTAATCTGTCAATCTGTTCTTATTCATTGTAAAAAGAGAAGAAAAGATGCAAAATCCCTTCTAATTCATCTTCTGTGCAATAAGCTACAATATGATCTTTTTCGTCCTTAAATCCAAAAACAGAGATTTTTTCTTTGCTTTCTTTGGGCAAGGTTATTCTATATCGCATACCTTCTTTCTTTATAACAATAATACCTATTTTCGTTCTAATTATCGCTTTTTTTGCAAAAGTGCTTATTTCCAGATTTCCAAAGGTTCCCCATTTTTCTAACAATCTTCTTCTCTTCATGAAATAATTTTGACTGATGTATCTACTTCCAGAAACACCTATTAATCCTACAGATGCAAGAGGAAGTATTATGATAGATGCTTCAGAGAAAACAATTTCAAATATACCTCCCTTTCTAAGAGATGCATTTTCTACTATAGTAGAATCTGTTCCGTCAGTGAATTGTGATTCAGCTGAAGAGTATGAATCCGTAGCAGTTGTAGTAGTATTTGTTGTAGTCGTAGAAGTTGTAGTTGTAGAAGTTGTAGTAGTTATTCCGTGTGGTGCATAACTAGGAAGAGCAAGGTAAGTAATTGAAATAAAAATCAAAGCTGTAAACATAACTACTGTCATGTAGAATATAGTTCTTTTCCAGTTAATTCCCTTCTTTTCTATTTGAAGTAAGGGAGATATTGATTTTGGTTTGCTTTTCATGTTTTATTCTCCAAAATCTTTTGAATAACTTCTAAATATTCTTCACCGTGTTCTTTAGTTAATCTTATCAGTCTGTTTAGCAAAGGATTGTCATGATTGAGTCTTATACTAGCAACTTTAGGGGTTAGTTTATCCAGGTAAATCAGCTCTCGTTCTTTCAAATCGTCTAATATTCCCCTATATATTGTCCTTGCCTTCATTGAATATCCAAGTAATGATGAGAGCTGAGTAGCAGTTACAGCTTTAGGATATAGATGACTTAAGATTAGCAAAACTCGGATCTTATTTGATCCAAGCGTGCTTAATAGTAGAAATAAATCATAATCCTTTTTCTCTTCCTCTATTTCCATTACCGAATATTTATTTTTACTCTATATAAAATTTGATGAACATATGATATAGTCATTATTGTGTTGTCATCTACACATTCAATGACTTGCAAAATTCTTAATTACATGCGTTTTATCGGTTGTTACTTTGGTTAAATTTATAACAAAGAACACTAAAATTAGAATCAATGGTAAGCTCACAAGCTGAACTTTACATTAAAATTGTCCAATTATCTATTATTTTTATTATTACATCTTATTTTGTTTTTAGAAGAGTTAAGGATAAAATAATCGGATTTAATTGGTTCATTTTCATTTTTGGAATGGCGATAGTTCAATCAATTTTAGAGCTTGCACTTTATTTTCCAATGAAAAACAACCCAGAAGCATTTGAAAATATCAGCTCAATACAAGAGATTCACATTATTCCATATGCTGCAGGATTGTTTGGGCTTTTTCTATATTGTGAGTTAATACGCAATGCTAAGCCTAATACTCTATTCCTAGGAATAACTACAGCTTTATTGGGAGGGTATATAGCCATCTATTTCATAGAACTTATTTTTAATTTACAAAGTGCTTATCCTCCAGAATATAGAGTCAGTAGATTTTTCTTCAGCATTTTCCAAGCAATAGTACTTGCAGAAGCTCTTTACACATTCATACAAGATGCTATAAAAGTTAAACACAAGAAATTAAGAAATTTAAGCATTTTTATCTCTGTGGCTTTTTTAATTGCTTTTCTTTCAGCACTCTACAAAATTGTTGAACAATCAACATATTTGATAACAAAAGCAGAACCAGCATTCCAAATTTATGGAGCGATACCATTTTCTCTAACTTTTGGAATTATGGCAATAGTATTTATTTTCAACCCATTTTACGTTTATTTATTACCAACAGTCCTCAATAAAGTAATTGTTATCAATGATGCTGGGATCCTGTTTTATTCTGTTAACATAGGTAAAGATTGTCCTGAGGATGAGTGCGAAGATGAACTGTTTTCCGGAATTGTAGCAGCCCTTAAATCATTTCTTGAAGATACAACAGGATCTACATCCGATCTACGTAAAATAAGTTTCAGAGACAAGAAAATGATTATAGCTCAAAACAAGGAAAAGAAGGTTTCAACTATCATTCTTGGAGACAGTGACAGTTTCATACTTAATACAGCTGCACATCATTTTACAGATGCTTTTTGTGAAAAATTTGCTAAACATATAGAGAAATTTGATGGAACTGTCGATATCTTTGAAGAGGCAACTAGCATAGTCAAACGAATCTTCCCCTTTGTTCCGCCAGAAGAGATTATTGAGGCTAAGTAGTCACTAATATTTGTTTTATTTTATTTATTATCATTCGTATTTTTTAATTTGCATTTTTTGATTTCTTTCTCAAAAGTGAAATGATACTGAAATAGAGCTAACTCATCTCTCATTTCTACTAAATCATCTTGAATGCTTTTATTTAAAGAGACACCTTGCTCTCGAATTCTTTGTTCAGCTTCATACTCCTTTTCACCAGCAGTATAGATTCTCTCCTCATTTGGAGCTTTTTCCGAATTTCGTAAAGCTCTACATATATTCCCTGAAACATTTTTGAAAGAATCTAAATCTATGAAATGTTCGATATCAATAGCAATAAAGAAATGTCCAAGATAGAAGTGCGTTTTTTCTTCTTTTTTATCTAATCCAGTGAGATCTTTTAGGAATTTACCTTTTTGTAAAGCAGCAGAGAGTATTTCGACTACTGTAGAATAACCATATCCCTTATGACCAGATAGTTTTTCACCAATTCCTCCCAAAGGCAGAAGAGCAGCTTGTTTTAGAACTAAATCTAGAAGCACACCTTTAGAATCTGTTCTAGATTCACCAGTCAATTTGTCTACTATAACTCCTTCAGGAAGAGGTTTATCTTCTCTTGCATAAACTTCTACTTTTCCTCGTTGAATAATAGATGTAGCGCAGTCTAGAACAAAAGGGAAAGCTTCATCTGTAGGAAAACCAAAAGTTAAAGGATTTGTTCCCAACATCCCCTCAACACCGAAAGTTGGCGCAACACTTGGTCTAGCATTTGTTCCTGTTATTCCAATACAACCCTTTTCTATAGCCATCAAAGAATAATAACCTGCTATTCCATAATGAGTACTGTTTCGTACTGCAACCATACCTAAACCATATTTCTTAGCCTTATCAATTGCCAACTGCATAGCTTTAAAGGAAATGTAATGACCATTACCATGATTACCATCAATAACTGCTATTGCATCTTTATCTTTTACAATCTCAAAAATAGTCTTGGTTTTGTGTTGACCATTTCTCATTCTATTAAAATACATCTTAAGTCTTTGAACACCATGAGATGTGATACCTCTTAGATCAGACGCAATGAGAATATCAGCGCTAACATCAGCTTCTTCCTCTGGAGCTCCAAGACCAATATAAACATCTTTCATAAAAGAATGAAGCATATCAACTGGAATATAAGAAACATTATCTGACATGATTAAAAAGATGAAAGTATGAAATAATTAAAATATTTGGTTTGTGATGTTAATAAAAAACTATTGTTATTTTATATTCATTGCTTTTGTATATAATAGTTACATATTAATCTTAGTAGAACTAGACGATAAAAAACAACTATTTGCATGAAAATCGGTATATTGCTGAAGTTTACTGTGTTATTTATAATGCTCTATCACAGCTTTCGTTAGCATTTTAACCGCATATTGAGCCTCTTCTGAAAGATCAGAAAGAGTTTTACCACATTTAGGGCAAGGCTCGAAACCATCAGGATCTGATTTTTTGAATTTTTCTCCACATGCAAAACAATAGACTATCTCTGGTAATCCACTCATTTTTATCAATGTACTGTTTGTTCTTATCTTAAATAAATCTTATGTGGAATAAAAGCAAACCAGGAATTTTACTAAAAACCAAGAAATTGCCAATAAGTGAAGAGCCAGATATAACCTAAGCTAGTTATTGTTGTGACTGTGTAATGTACTTTTTCCCATAATTTCCAGTTTAATCTTCTTTTAAAGAAGGGTTTATCTGTCCAAGAAATGCCCATAAAAATTAGATTCAATCCAATTATCAACAGACTCAAAATAGGTAATATAAAGAAAGCTCCAAAAACTGTAAAAGTTTCGGTACTAAGAATGATTCGCGAGTTGGTTATAGTGTACATCAATCCTATTGTTATAGCTATTATACTCACATTTGCTAATACTGACCATTTTGCAGCGCTTGCTAAATGATTCCTGACCATTTTTCCCTTTTTCTTTCTGACAATTGCTACAACTCCCCAACTTATAACTGATAAAAGCAATACTCCTGAAATTATAGAGATAACAATTATCTGCATTTCTATATTAGAATGTATAGGATGTATTAGCTCAAGTTCAGTAACAGAACCAAAAAGGTTAGAGTAAAAACTGACAATTCTTCCCTTATCGTCAGTTTTGAAAAATAGTTTATAATCAGTTGTTCCTGAAGCATCTTGAAAGAGGTTAGATTCAACTTCTACAAAGTCAATATCTAATCCCTCAAACTGTATAAAACCATCATTGGAAGTAATTGTAACAGAAGCTAGATCAATCCAAAGGCGTGGATTTACGTTTGTATAAAATCTCCTTGTAGTAATATAGACTCCTTCAAAATATTCTGCACGTTTCTTGTAATCAGAAATTGGGGTTACAGAATATGTATCTGGTCCAGGGAAATAACGCTCCATAAATGCAGAGTGGAAATCTCCTTTTGCATACATACCATTATAAGAGTTGTACGATATAAAAAATCCAATGTTTTCTTCAGGCATTAAAGCCATCAGACTGTGAAAAGCGATTGTGTCCCCGCCGTGACCCAAAATATAGTATCCATTCATATCCGATTCATATAAACCATAACACACTCCAGGAAGTTGACTATGACCTGTGAAGTGTTGACTTTGCATCAAATGCATAGTTTCGTTTTGAAGAATTTGAGCACCATTATAGCTCCCGTTATTAAGTAGAGTTATCATTAGATTAGACATATCAGTAGCAGTAGAGCTCAAAGCTCCAGCTGGAGCAATAGGTAAGTATTCAAAAGGTAAAATACCATAATGGTCATCATAACCTACAGACATATTATAGCGTAAATACGTTGGCAATGGTTGTTCGAATGAACTCTTGGTCATTCCTAAAGGTGTCAATATTTCGTCTGTAATATAATCTTCAAAAGGTTTCTCAGACACGATTTCAACTATGTAACCAGCTAAACTTAATCCATAATTAGAATACGACACAACATCACCTGGAAAATGCACTCTCTCTGGCATCCCTTCTTCTAAAACTTCATTTAGTTCAGTTTGTTCGAATTCAAAAGATATGACTGGATAATTCATTTCTTCAAAACCTGCAGTGTGGGTTAGTAGATGAGATAATGTAATTGCATCTTCGTATGTTTCAGGTAATTGGAATTCTACTAAATAATTATTGACATCTTCATCCAGATCCAGAAGTCCATCCTCTACTAGCTGCATAACTGCAATAGCTGTAAAAGTTTTTGAAATAGATCCTACGCGGAAAAGTGTATTTTCAGGATCTACATATTCGTCTCTTGCTCTATCGGAAAAACCATAACCTTTTTTGAAGAATAAGTTATTATCTTTTACTACAGAAATTGTCATCCCAGAAATAGAATAATCTGAAAGCTGATTTGGAATAAAATCATCCAAAAACGCTTCGAATTCTACAACATCATTTAGTCCAGTAAATTGTTCTCTATTGTTTGAATTCTGATAGGGAAGAGCTAGATTAATTTGTTTTTCTCTATTTATAGGAACACTAGAAACAAATAATATTGAAATGAATATAAATAATAGTATATTTCGTGTAGATAGATTTCTCAACTTGGTAACTGACATTTTGAATCATATCCGAGTGATTGAATTAAAACAGAGGTATTTTTAAACCTAGTTGAAAAGAAAAGTTGTCATAGTATATCAAGAAAAGTTGTTTAAAGTTATCAAAGTTTCTATGAAAAGAAATATCACGAGAAATTATTCTAATAGTTTATTAAATCATTTCTAGTTGATTAACTAGCCAAGTAAACGCTTCATATACTCCTCTACCATTTAATGCACTACAATCAAAAACAGTAAATGTTCGATCGCGCATTTCTATGTGAATTCCTAATAATTGGATTAGCAATGGAGCTTGTACTGCTTCTGGTAAATCTTGTTTGTTTGCTATAATCAATACTGGAATTTTATCTAAATGTGGGTTATTAAAAATATGAGTCTTTAAAACATCTCTTGCTTCTGGAAGACGTTCAATATCTGCAGAGTCTATAACAAAGATAGCAGCTGAACTCCCTGCATAATGTATATCCCATAAAAATCTAAATTGGCTCTGACCTGCAACATCCACTATTGTTATGCCCCATCCTTCAAAATTAAGTGTATCGATATTTTGGCCAATAGTTGGGATAGATGGTTGATATTCTCTTGTCTTAACATATTTCATTAGAGTTGTTTTACCCGCTGAATCTAACCCTAAAACTAATATTTTTGCCTTTTTTTCAGCTCTTAGTTTCTTTAGTAACCACTTTGAGAAGGATGAAATTGCGCTCATTAAGACACATCACTAACTTCTAACAACCCATTGATAAATCTAATTGAGCACAATAGTATTATTGTTATACCTTTGATTCTGTCAGCTTCAGTTATAACAATATAAAAGATGAATAAAAACAAACATTATTGCTGGTTATTGACTCATATTAAGGACTAAAATATAAAAAAGAAGAAATATGAAAAAATTATTGATATTTTCTCACTAATTCAATTAACTTTGGAAAATCAATTCCCAAATCTTTGATTTTTTCAATTGTTGGAACACCACTATTTGTCCAACCTCTTCTCTTGTAAACAATATCCTTGAGTTTAGAGTATCTTGCTTCACGGTATTTTCGGAGTTCAACCATTTTTTCTTTCACTGTCAGATCTTTTGTATCTATATTCAGTTCATTTTGTAATTCTTTGAGATAATATTCTTCTTCTCTTGACAGATACTCTTCTTCAGTTACAGGTCCCATAGCTCTGTAAGGAATTATATCAATATCTCTGAAAGATGCTCCTTCTGGTAGAAATAAGAGGTTCATTGCTCTTTGGAAATTATAAACTCTCTCACTCTTTTTGATATATTCGACTGAGTCAATATTGTTACCTGTTACTGCGTTATAATATTTAACGTAATTAAGAACATGTTCAGGTATTTTGGCGGGATCAGCGATATCTTCTGGAACTTTCATCTCATCTTTCTCGATTTTACCAGTAGCAAATTCTCGGTTATCTTCTGGAATTATATCGTTCCAAGGGAGTTTACAGAGACCTAGCAATCCAAAAGATGTTCTCCACATAGGGAACCACCAGAGGGCATCAGCTTTTTGTTCAAATGTGGGCATGTTGTTACGTACCATATCTTCAAAAATTAGCCACGCTTCATCGTGTTGAGGACCTTTGAGGGCAAAACCATACCCACCTTGCTGAGCTAAACTTTCTTTGGTCATATATTCACTGAATTCCAGTCCTTTAGACTCCATTCCTATATCATGCATTAGTCTGATTTCTTCTTCGTTTAGACTGTATTCCTTGGCGAAATGCTCTTTCATCTTTCTGATTCCCTTACCAACTTTAGTACCAAAACCTTCTCCTCTAGCTATCTGGTGAATGAGTTCTAAAGCATCATCGTTGTTTCCCCAAGAGAGATCTAATCCTCCAGTTCTTTCATTGTTTAAAATACCATACTCGTATAGTTCCATACAGAAAGCGATTCCTGTTCCTATACTTATAGTATCAAGACCATAGGTGTCGCAGTAGAAGTTGGTTTCAATTATTCCATCAGGATCACTAACATACCAACTTGATCCACAACCCGCAATAGTTTCGTATTCTGGACCATCAACTGAAACCTTTTGTCCTTTATAGGGACCTGTTTTACACTCAAAATTGCTTACACCATGGCTACAACCAACAGCACATCCCTTCCAACAGGGATCTGGTCCTTTATTGAATCGTTTACGGTATGCTGCTTTACCAATTTTTTCATGTTCATCAAACCTACCATATTTGAAGTTCTTTGTTGGTAGCAGATCAAAATCGTGCATGATGGGTATAAGATGTACTGTCCCTATTGTTCTCATTTCATTTTGTTTTGAATCAAGATCAACCATTTCTTTGGTGTGTTTTTTTCCGACCTCTTTCAAAGAATCTAAGTCAGCAGGATTGTTTCCTTGAGTTCTCACGTCACGTTTCTTAATAACAATTGATTTTATGCGTTTATTCCTAAAGATTGTCCCTGTCCCCCCTCGACCAGCTTGTTTATATCTTACATATCCTCGCCTTGTGTCATACCAGCTAAAGTTCAAACATCCCCAGTAGGAGTTTTCGGCTCCTGGACCAGCAGATATTACAGAAACCTCTCTTTTGTCACGTTCATCATCAGCATATTTTTCTGTCATCAGAGTTCCAACCTTATAAGTTTCTGATGGTAGATCCTCTGCATCTTCAATTACAATCTTACCTTCTTCACCATCGATGAAAATAGATATTTCTTTTTCTGATTTACCTTGAATTGCAATAGCATCAAAACCTGCATATTTAATGAATGGACCAGCATAGCCACCAACATTACTATCAATTATTATTCCAGTAAGAGGAGAAATCGCTGTAACAATACTCTTTCCAGAACCAGGATAGTTACTTGTTCCACCAAGAGGACCAGAAGCTATACATAAGACATTATCCGGATCATCCCATGTAGTTCTTTTATCCTTCGGTAGATAATTCCACATAAGATACAAATCGAATCCTTTACCACCTGTAAATTTATCTTTCATTTCTGGAGTAACATCTTCAATTTTAATCTCCATTTTGTCTAGGTTGATGTAAAGCGTTTTATTAGCATAACCTTTTGATAATTCAGGAACTTCATACTTGAATTCTAAAATAGTCATAATAATCACTTAGTTATTTTTTGATTTTCTGTATCAAATTTTAAGTTTATGCCATAACTTTTAGAATGCTCATTGGATTTTTTACAAATTATTTGATTATCCAAACACTAAAATCTCAGATTTTTAGCGTTCTTCTTTCTGAAAACTACAGCATCCTCATCATATCAGTGCGGATTAAATCCTAGAAGAATTATTTATCATCAGTTAATTTTTGGGGCTTTCTGACTTGAAGAATTTCCCACCATTCTCTGAAACTCCTTTCAGATTATCACATTCCGCCTTAAAATTCATCATGTCCTACAGGTTTTCCATCGTCATGGAAAGCTTGAATTTCCAGTGTATACCCCATTGGATCCTTGTAAAAGGCATTATAAATTTTGTAGTTCTTAGTATTTTCTGGAGCTCTTACTATCTCTATATCTTTTTTAGCTAAATAATTATGCCATTCATCTACTTTTTCTCTATTTTCAACGACTAATGTTAAGCAAATTTTATCAACATCCTTAATCATGTTTTCTTCTTTACTCTCACAGAATCCCCAGTAACCATATTTCCCTATTTTATAGATGATACAACCTCCTTGGTTCAGAGCTTGCGGAAGATTAAGGATTTTATTATAGAATTCATTTGTTTTATCCAAATCTATTGTTCTCAAAAATGTTATTGGATAAATTGGTTTAGTAGGCATAAATGGATATAATCTTTGGAATTTAATTATCTTGTGCTTAAAATGCTACAAACTTGATAGCTGGTTTTCATCCAAATATGGGAATAGTTTAGGAAGTAAATTAACCGCTGAATCAAAAACTGATGTATCTCCAGTGAAATTATCGATTTGTACCTTATAGTCTTTGTAAAAATTATCAACAAACACAGTTAATGAATTCATAAAAATTCTTAGATTTTTGTTTGCAATCAGAACTCCAGTGATATTATCTTTCTGTTTCACCATAATTACTTTATTATCCATTTCTATACACCTTAATTTATCATTTGGGACACTTACTATATCACTAATAAAAGATGAAAACGCATTAAGAAGTCCTCCAATTAATGCATTATCTATTCTATTTCCTTCATGAACATTTTGTACGCATAGTAATGTTGTGCCTTCATTATTAACAATCATGAAAATATCAACTGGTATAGGAGTTACATATACAAAATTTGGATCTAGAGCATAAATTATCAAAACAATCAGTATTGCTAACCCAAAACCTATAGCACCATACGGATCGAAATCGATAATAAGATGTTCGAGAAACTCAACGATGGAAACCACAAGAGCAACACATAGAGATACAAGCAAAACAAGAGATTGTATTCTTGCTTTTTTGGCTTTTGTTTTAATAAATACAATAGCACTGGCTATAGAACATAAAATTATAACATATAACTGATAAAGGTCAAAAAGAACCATAAAGAGTTTATCATTCATTGGTTCAGGAATATACGAAGAATAGAATTTTATGGCTGGAATACCAATAAAGTAATCTATTATGTATGAAGTAAAAATTGCTATTAAAATACCTATTGAAAACAATGTAGGGATATATTTCCATCCAACAAAATATTCGAAGTGAAGTAACATAAAGAAGAAAACTAGTGCATAAGGGATGTATTCTATCCTTGCTATCATGTCTACAGATGTATCTATAAGGCCATTTAAATCCATAAAGAAAAATATTGTTTCAACAATTCCCTGCACTATTCCAGAAATCAATGCTAGTGACAAGAAATGATATCCTCTTATACCTTTAATTTTCCGCCTGTAAAGAAATATAGAGAGAATTAATATCATAATTACTATTTGAACCGTTTTAATCCCAAAATCAAACCAAGTGTTCATGATTTTCAAAAAAAGAGATTGTCACCCATTCAAAAACTTTTGGTATAACTAGAACCTAACATAGGGAAATCTGGTCTTTAGCGAGATAGGGGAACATTTTTAGCAGTATTTCTGCTGCTCCTGAAAATGGTGAAACGTCTCCAGTAAAGTTTTTTATCTCTTCTTGGAACTTAGTATAAAATTCTTCCACGAAAGCTTTATGAGAGTTTCTGAAAAGACGTAAATCTTTGTCTACAATCAATAAACCCACTGTATCTTCGTGAGTTCGAGTTAAAATAGTTCTTCCTTCAAATTTTATTGAAAGAAGATTCTGATTTGGAGCTTGTGCTACATCACCTATTAAAGAAGTAAAAGCGGTTATCACGCCTCCAGCAAGCGTTTGATCCGTTTTCCTTTCAGGATATTGAATATCTAACATAGTAGCTCCTGTTTTGTTGATGATGAATAGGCGATAAAATGATGCAGTTGTTGCATAAACGAAAGAAGGCCATATAATATAATCAAAAACAGAACTATTATCGATACTCCAAAGCCTATTGCTCCATATATGTCGAAATCTACCAATGTGTGTTCAAGTATTTCTGTTATAGATACAACAACACTCACTACAAACATAAGGAAGAACATCGATGTTGGAAGAACAAATTTAGTTTTCCATGATTTGAGAAATAAAACAGCGCTTCCGACCATACAAAAAGTAAAGATGTATAATTGATAAGTATCAAAAATAATCATAAATAACCAGTCGTTAACATGAGTTGCATTTGTGAGTATTGGATCAAATATAGTCTCGACAGTATAAACTGTCAGATAGGAAACTATAGCAGAAATACTTATCCATAGATAAATTGTACTCAATCCCATGAAATATTGTATATGCAAAAATAGAGATAATAATATTAGAGCGTATGGTATAAAATGAATAAATGCGAGAGGATCTGTTTCCTCATTGAGGTCTGTTAATTTGTAAACAAAAATTTCAATAGTGCTCTGTATCGCACCAAAAGCTAATGTCGACATTAACCAATGGTAACCTCTTATTCCTTTTCTATACCTTCGGTAAAGGAAAATAGATAGAACTATAAGCATAAAACTCAGTTGAACAATTTTTATAATTAAATCAGTATCACTATCCAATTGGGCTCAATGTAAATCATAGAGACGCTTGATAAAGTTTTCGGGAATCTGAAGCTTAAAGTCTTTGATTGATTAAATAATGATGTTTTTTAGATTTCAAAATTTCATTATCTTTTAATAGTTAAAACTTCAGTTTTTTTCAGAGTAGAATGTCAGCACAATCAGCTCCTAATTTTGATCTATGTGTTGTATGTAAAACATCTAGATTGCTCTGTGGGGAGAAAACTTGCCCTCTACTCAAAAAATGGTTCTCAAATACGCATATGGTTGAACCTAAAATCACTAAGTTAGATGATTCTTTTGCTCCACCAGCTTTTTTTGTAGGATATGTTGGATACCCTAGAATTAACGCAGGTCCTATGATTACAGCTGATAGGATATCTTCTGAATTAATAGATAATGCTGAGGCTTGGGTAGACAAAACACAGGAAGAAATCGTACAAATGCGTTTATCACTTTTCAGAACGCATTCTAGAATAGATGCCAAGAAACCTTTAGAATCTGATATAATTCAGAGAAGTCATGAAGTTCTATTAGGTGTAAAATCAGTAGATGTTGAAATTGAATTGGAAAAACCTATTATCCCTCGTATTCTCTTGAATGAAAGAACGGCTCCAAGTGGCCCTATTGCTCCTATAAAAAAACTTACAGTTACTGAAAATCAAACTCCACTGAAACCTTTGGAAAAAGCTTTCTATGACACAGATTTGAAAGCAGGTGAAGCTGTGGGAATATTAGGTAAGGAAAAAATCCATACGAATATTCTTACAAGAGTATTTTCAGCTGGAATGTTAGGTGTAGAAAAAAACAGAAAATTAGTGCCTACTCGTTGGAGTATAACAGCTATAGATCAGATATTGTCAAAGCAGAATATCACAAAAATAAAGAATTTCCAGGAATTAGGAGAATACAGAATTTTCAAAAGCTATTTTTTTGGCAACCGTTTTGCAATAATTTTTACTCCTGATGTTTGGAGTTTTGAATTAATTGAAGCATGGTTTTCAGGTTCTTATATGAATCCATCAATCAAAGATGTAGGTGTACAGGATCATGAGCTTTACAAAGGAAGAACATCATATGCTCAGAACACTGCAGGTGGATACTACGCTTCTCGCTTAGGAGTAACAGAATATTTGATGAAAATTCAAAGGCAAGCTCAAATAATGATTTTTAGGGAAATTGACCAAAGCTATAGATTCCCATTGGGAGTTTGGGTAGTTAGACAAGGAGTAAGACTTGCGCTCGCAAATAAATATGAGACAGCTGATACGATTGAAAAAGCAATTCAAAAAGCTAAAACATTTTCTCAGCTAAAATATCCTCTGAATTATTGGAAAAACAAATCTGAACTCTATAAATTCCATAAAAATCAAACAAAACTGGATAAGTTCCTAAAAATGTGAGATTCTGTCTAAAATGCAAGGTGAATTCTCTAGTATAAATAGTAATTTTTTCTTCGACAAAAAGATTCCCTTCTAAAACTATCTATTGACCTTGGTCTCTTTCATGCTGAAGGATCTTCACTAATCCCTCTCATTTAAGTGCTAAAAATGTGGTTTTAGTTAAAAAAAAGACTAATTGCACCAAAATCCTTTTATTGATATATGCTATCTATTTCTCTTGAAGCTCATTGAAAATAGCCTTTCTTTTATATCGTAGAAATATAAAATCTACTTTACCTGTATTTGTATTAAATTTATTAGTATTAAGCTTAATTGGAATTGTAGCTATAGCAACTGCTTTTCCTTATGGAATACAGGCAATAGAGGAGTTAGAAGAACTTCCTGTTGACTTATTTGCATCTATTTCCCAAAGAGGAATGAGAGATGTATCTTTTGTTGATTTAGAGGGAATATTTAATTCTCTTTCATTAGAAGAAGGTAATATTGAATTTTGTATAGTGATAAGTTTATCAACAAACATTTTGGGAGAAAAAAAACGTGTTCCTTATATAGCTTTAAGTGAAGGTCTATTAAATCTATTTGAGATTGAATCAGATGGAGTTGTAGGTTCACCAGAATTAGGTGTTGGGGATGTTGCTTTAAATCCAGTAAATGATACGGGTACCTATGATCTTAACGTTCCTCAAACTAAGGATCTAAATGTTTATGAAATTTTTTCAGATCTTCGAATAATCACTTATCAAAATCTATTATCCTACAAGTATCAGAGTGGTGAATTTAATCCAAGACCAGCAAGTTTCTTAATAGTGGGGAACACAAGTTTAGGATTTTCAATCATTGAATCATTGAATATTAGTAGTGGGGAGCTTGGTGCTATAGTACTAGGATTTTACCAAAATAATTGGACAAATGATTTAACATTTGAGGATATAAATGCTAAAATAACTAAAGATGAAAAAGAGGTATTTCAAGAACTTATATCGCACGGTATTGATCCTGAAAGAATCAGTTTTTCATGGTCACCTACTCGTTTCACTTTATTTGATCTTTCACTAAAAATTAAAGGAGAGATAATGACCACTCAAAGGCTAGGTATTCTAAATGTTGTTTTTGTACTCTTTCTTGTTTTTAATGTTGATTTCAGCTTCTATAGTGTAATCAGAAAAGATGGTAAAATATTGTGTTCGAGAGGAATAAAAACTTCAAAGCTTAAATTCATGTTCTTATCACTAGAAGTAATCACTGATTTACTTTCCTTAATTACAGCTCAAGCTTTCTTCTCCTCAATTGTTTTCTTTTTGAAATTGCATCCTTCCTTTTATCTGCGCCTATTTAGTATGTTTGCTTTGGTTACTTGTTTAATCATTTTAGCTAAAGCATTTCGATTCTTGACTATTAAAGAGAAGAGATTTTTTGATGATATCAAAATGAAAGACGAGAAGAGAGAGGATTCTTATTCAAGAATGAGTGTTTTTGCAAAGTATCGTCATATTATTTATGGTGTACTAATTACAACGCTAATACTTAGAATATGTATAATCTTTGAACCACTATTTTGGTATCCAGTTTTCACAAATATAGTACGATATATTTTTGATGGTTTCACGTATATAGTAATTATCACAGTCTTTCTCTCTATTCTTTATTCAACTAATACAATCCAGAAGATCAAATCACAATCTCTCAATTATATAGATTTAGTAAAAAGACTATTTAAGAGTGGTCTAAAGAAAATAAGCATTCAGAGGATAGTTACAGTTGGTTTGTATACACTTGTAATTTATCTTATCTTATATCAAATCTCTTCTCAGAATCTTAATAATGCAAAAAATGAGAATTATATGATATATGATATTAGTATAACTCCTCTTCCTCACTTATCTTTCAATCTTGAAGATGTAATGAATTTAAAAGAATCAATTCCTAATATCAAAGAAATTTATCCCATAGTAAATGAAATTGGTAATATTATTGATGAAGAAAATGGTATGAGATTATATATAGGATTTTTTAATGGATCTCTTTATTTCTCAAAAGAAGTGGGTTGGAATCATTTTATCGGTGAAAGTAACAATTCTGATGTTCTAACGAAAGTTACTAATGAAACTATTATCATTCGGCAAAATATAGCTGATGAGGCTAATTTGCGATTAGGAGACATTGTGTCACTTGACATTAGACTAATTAATATAGTAGATGAAACTAAAATTGTTAGAGTAAACAATTTAACGGTTATAGGAATTGTTGATGTTCTCCCAATTAGCGGGGGTGTTTATTCAAATGCATTTCTTGATATTTCTCTCTTATTTCAAGTATTGGAAGAACAAGCACTTGAAAGAAGAATAACGGAAGTTAATATGGATTTAAAATTTGAGGAAAACAGTAATTCTACTGAACAAGAATCTATAAGAGAACAAACCATAAATTTAATTCTTTCCGAGCTAAACACTTCTATGAACCAAGTACATATTAGGACTAAGGATATTACTTATTCTTATTATCATCAATATCGTTCAACTAATTTCTTCATAATTTTTGACACTGTTCTTGCAATCTTTTTTCTTCCCTTGATAACTATTATATTCAGTCGAGCAGGGGTAAAAGCTATTGCTCCATCGCTTTTACAGATTGGAACAAGGGGATTATCAGATAAAGTAATACGTAAGAATTTTTCAAAAGAAGTCTATTTGTCTATTATTAGCAGTATTTTTATTGGTGTAATTATGGGAGTATTATTAATTTTAATTAAAATGCAAAATTCTTATCCTAGTATGCTTTTAGCAGCTGATAGCAGATTACACCTTCAACTTATTTCTTATACTTTAGGAATTCTCAGTGGAGGAATATTAATTAGTATTATTATAATACCCTTCTCAGTTAATCAGATAAAAACAATTGTTGATGATAGGATGAAGGAGCGTTTTAAAGATGAGTTACATTGAAATAGAGAGACTATATAAAATTTATACTGGACTTGTTGAAACTGTTGCATTAGAAGATTTCAATGAGAGTTTTGAAAAAGGTGAGATCGTAGCTATCGCTGGTCCTAGTGGTAGTGGTAAATCTAGTTTACTCTCTTGTATTGGTGGTGTTTTGCGACCTACTAGTGGAATAATCCTTGTTGATAGTAATAATATTGCAAAGCTAAATGATGAAGAATTAGTTAATTATCGTCGCGACCAAGTTGGGTTGATCTATCAAGATTTCAATTTGATAAATCAATTTACTATCTTCGAGAATGTTTCTCTACCTTTGTTGATAGCAGAGAAACCTTCTTCTTTTATAAAAGAAAGAGTAAATGAATTGCTTATTAGTCTTGAAATTGCACGATATGAAAAGACTTTCCCTTCATACATTTCTGGTGGTGAGCAACAACGAGTGGCTATTGCTGTAGCTCTTGCAAATGATCCTCCACTTATTCTTGCTGATGAGCCAACAGGTAATCTTGATTTAGTCTCACGCGAAAAAATACTAGATTTGCTTTTCAATAAAAGTCGAGAATACAAAAAAACGCTTATTATAGCAACTCATGACCCTTTTATTTTGGAAAGAGTTGACCGTGTAATACAGCTCTCCAAAGGTAAAAGGTGAACGAATGGCAAATCTTGTCTTCCTTTTCTATTGGCGTAACAAGAAGTTCTTTATGAAAGTTTTTTTATTCTCTTTCAGTATATTTCTCTTCGTTAGTCTGTTCGCTGTAGGTATTTCATGCTTTGAACGTATTTCTCTAATTAATGTTCTTAGTGAAGATGGGGTTGATTTTGAGATACAGGGAACTTTAAACAAAAATTTTTCTTCTTCCAATATCACTTCACTCTTTTCCTATGAACGAGAATGGAATGATATTACAAGTTTCTGGAGTGAATCAATCTCTAATGATAGTCTAGTCCTTATTATTTCCATTCGTTCAAACAACCATATATCATTGGTAGGTATAACTTTTTCTAGTCATCTTATAAATCAGAGAATATCATCTTT
>BPTO01000041.1 GCA_023705985.1 Candidatus Heimdallarchaeota archaeon
CCGAGATCTACACTCTTTCCCTACACGACGCTCTTCCGATCTCATTTTCTGAAATAATTTGCTTCCTTTTCTAGGTTTAGTAATATCAATTTGACCCAGAGGAGTGTAAACACTTCTTCTTACTTTTGGAGACAATAAATTATAAGCAATATTATCAACAGAACCTTCTGGTTTAGCTATTATTTCTTGCTTATCATTATTCTCCCTAGAATGCTCTTGCTCTCTTGGAAGATAAATTAGAAGATACATTATTGCTAGGAATGCTATACACATCAGCGATTGCACAAGCTTCCAGTCAAGAAGAATTGATCGAGGTAGTTCTTTTAGAACGAAAAATTCTTGCCTGAAATTAGCTTCTGGATCAAAATGAAAATGAAAATTCGGTAAGGCGATTGTTAAGGTCGCATCATAGTTTATTGAGGGAATTAAGGGATAGGAAATAAAAAACATGAAATTTGCTATAGCGATAAAAACTGCTATCATAATAAGGCCATATTTCCAAGCTTTTGTTGTAACACTAATAACTTGCTTTTCCATTAAGGCTAATCCTAATTTCTTCGGATTATCAAGTAATATTTCGTTAAAGAGAAGTGGACCTATGAGTTTTTCTATGGGAGAATAAAATAGAATCCCTAAGGACATAAATATTACAAAGATTTGAATAGTCTCTATAAGAGCATTTACTGAATAAAAAAGAAATATAATATACCTAAGACTGGTTAAATGAACAACTAACGTAATAATGAACAAAACACTGAAAAGTGGGATAAATATCTTGAAAATGTAATTTAAGGGTTTATCTGCACTACTTTTTGTAGTTTTAATGAACCATCTTCTAATCTTCCATCCGTAGAGTAAACAAATAACGCCTATTATGACATAGAGAAATATGGAGTAATTCATCAAGAAACTAAGAGGTTCTACTACGCTAGTAGCTTCTATCGAGGGGTAATACCATTCCAAAAATACACGTCCAGCTGCGACCAAGGACACACTTACAATAATGGCTATGATATCAAAATATATTCTGTTTTTTCTCATATATATCTCTTTGAAATATAGTTCTCTATTTCAATATTTGTATATTCTGGTTTTAGATTATTTTGTAACCAGAAAGCTCAATTTCGTAAGGAAAAACTTTTAAAGAATCTCAAAGGTTTCTAAAACGCTAACTTATTTAACACAAGATATCGAAATACCGGTGAAAAACATGAGTGAAGAGAAAGAACATTCGCAAATAATCTATATAGGAAAGAAGAACACAATTTCATACGTTCTAGTTGCTGTTACTATACTAAACAAAAGCGATGAATGCAGTATTCAAGCAAGAGGGCGACAAATTTCTAAAGCTGTCGATGTAGCTGAAATAACTCGAAGAAAATTCTTGGCAGACAAGGTAGAAGTTTCAAAAGTAGAAATTGGATCTGAAGAATTACAAGGAAACGAAGAAAATCCTATCACTAAAACTGTATCTACCGTTGAAATAGTTCTAACAAAGAAAGAATAAAACGAATTCAACTACCTTAAAAATTTAAGGTTATTCCATATTTTTTGTTTTATTGTATAGTTTAGGAATTATATAAGGTCTCCAGATTCAAGTTTCGATGGTAAATAGTGTGTAGTGATGAATTGGGGGTCTCTAGCATTAAGTGCTTGAATTTCTGCCTTATATCCTCCATTAAGTAAGGTTTGCAATTGGTTTCTCCATTTGGGTTTTCGTTTAACGAATTCTTCTTCTAACATTAGTTTTGACCTATGAATATCCTTTGAAGTCATTCGGATTAGAGCATGTCTAGGAATATCAAAACCGCTATCAGGTTCCAAATCAGTTGGTAGAAGACCAAGCCATTTAATATTGGGAACTGCTAGATGAGTGGATTCAAAACTCAAAGCTTTACTTCCTACAGAGTAAACTCTCATAATTTCGAAACCATAAGGATCTGCGTCCATTATGGCTATAATGGGTAGCTTCAATTCATCATTAATCTTCTTTAGAAACTGTCTTGTAGCCATATCGGGTTGACCTTTTGCAGTCACTAAAATACTCGGAACATAATCATAAAAGTGATCTTCTGCAAGACGGTTGAAAATAGCGTCTTTTTCAACAACTATACAAAATTCAGCATCACTTTCCATGTTTTCAATGTCATTAATATTTGGAGAAATAGATTTTCCTGAACCAATTGCTTTACAATCAATAAAATCTCCTTTCTCCTTAAAAGTCAACCTTCCAATTACTATGCCTTTTGAAGAAGCACTGACATTTAAAGAAGATCGAGTAACTTGTAACATAGCTCCTAAATCTTCAATTAATGTGTCAGAAACAGTTTGTTTTTCGAATGCATTCACATTCATATAGAATATATCACGTTTAGTACTATGGATATCTCTGGCTAAAATATCATATACCAATCGCATCAAGATAGATAATTGCTCTACAGAACTAACGGAAGCAAGATTTCTAAATTGCCTTCCAATCATTTGCTTTCCTATTAAAATTAATTCTTGCTCCTCATCAAAACCAATGTTGGAACCCCCTCGAGATGGTATATAGAAGGATGCTTCTAGAGGGTTATATATTGCTTGATTCAGAAACTCTAAGGCACTTTCTACCAAACGGTTGCTAGTTTCCTCAGGAGAAGTTGTTTCGACGTTTATTACTCCAAAAGGCATAGAATATTCGCTAAGTATCTCAAGTTCTTTCTTTAGTGCTTTTACTTTGCTTAAATTTACAGCCCTTCTTACGTCAATTCTCATACCATCTTTTTGAAGATTGTAATCTGATAGAAGTTTTGGCACTTCTAGTTTATACCACTTTTTACCACTTCTTAAAAATAAAAGAAAAGAAGCTTTAGACATATCAAATGTATCACTGACCCAACCCTGAATCTCCTTTATTGGTGTTTCTTTCTCAAAGTCTACAAACTTTTCTGATGCTGGTAATATTGTTGAATTTCTAATCCGAAACTTATAGTTTACCATTATTATGATCCTCCTTTCTTTGATGATGAAGTTTTAGTTTTAGATGAACTCTTTTTTGAATTACTTTTTTGTGTACCACTTCTAATAGCAGGTTTTATTTCGAGTAATGTTACTTGTCGGGTTCTCTTAGGTTGTGTTGATTTACTTGGAGAACTTTTTTGAGGTTTTAACACTTTTTTGGTAGTAGGTGTGGTCTTCTTCTTAGGTGTAGTCTTCTTCTTAGGTGTGGTCTTCTTCTTAGGTGTGGTCTTCTTCTTAGGTGTAGTCTTCTTCTTAGGTGTGGTCTTCTTCTTAGGTGT
>BPTO01000042.1 GCA_023705985.1 Candidatus Heimdallarchaeota archaeon
GTCTTCTTCTTAGGTGTAGTCTTCTTCTTAGGTGTAGTCTTCTTCTTAGGTGTAGTCTTCTTCTTAGGTGTAGTCTTCTTCTTAGGTGTGGTCTTCTTCTTAGGTGCAGGCTTTCTTCCTTTTAGTGGCATTCTTGCTTTAAGTCGTTTAATCGCTAAATAGTTCTGATTTATTTTTCCTTCGAGAAGTGAAGTAGGATAAAGAACAAAATCACCAAATGATAACACACCGAGTTGTTTTAGTTGACTAACATCATCACTACGTAACTCAATTTCTTCAATTGGTTTTTCCAGATGGTGTCTTAATTTTTCGACATTCTGTAATTTAAAAGCAGACTTCCTCTTAATTGACGCTGTAGGTAAGATCAATTGTTGTAAAGAGGTAATCTTAGCTTTTATTAGTGTTTTAACATCTTCTTTAGTTAAATGTGGATTAATAGAACTAACAGAAACTTGATCCTTTTGAGACTGTCGTATTGATTCAGCTGAAAGCGAAGAAAGATACACTTTTATTTGTCTGGAAGGAAGTTTGGTCAGAGTAGAAAGCTCATTAATGTCGGTTTCCATTACTTGAAACAGTGTAAATTTATCCTTCTTATGCAATTTACGAACGCTCTGAACATCTTCTCTCAACAACTCTGAAAGAATATATATAGGTGTGTTTAGTAATTTTTTAATTTTGATTATATGACTTTCTCTTAATTTTGTTTGGTTGATGACAGTACTTTCAGAAACTTCAAGGTGTTTGATAGAACTGTATCCTGCTTTCATTAACGCTTGTTTTACATTACTATCAATGAAATTTGTATTTGATAAAGGATATATAGTTTTGAGATAGCTGTTAATAGTCTGCAAATTCATTTTATTACGTATTTCTTGAATTATATCTATCTCTTTTTCACTCAGTTTTCCCTCAAGATTCAACTTAATATTGGGAGGTAAGACTATATCAGCAACTTGCACTAAATCTATTTTTTGCAACTTGTTTAGAATAATTTTATTTCCAACAAGTAATGACAAGGGAGCCCGTAGAGCCGGGAGAACATGCTCTAATTCTATTGGTTGTTCATCAGTTAAAGTACTCTGCGACAAAGATATTAATGAACCAAGAGAGGAAATTCCATGTTCTAATAAAGCATTCTTTAGCTCTTCATCAGCAATGAAATTACTAAATCTTTGTTCTTCTTCTTTCATATATTTGGTAATTTTGCTGAATTCTAATTGATTCAGCATTTCAATAATATCTTGTTTTTCGTCAAGAGGTTCTTGTTGACTCTCAACAAGTGATTCATAAAGAGAATCTATTTTATAGGAAGTTAATAAGTCAAGAAGACTTCTGGATTGAACAATAGGCGTTAACGAATATAGGCTTACCATCATTATGTTTTTTATTCGTTCTGTAATGTTCCACACATTTGTTTTCTTAAATTTGAACTTCTTGTTGTAAACCAAAGAATCTTCCACTGTGAAAATGAAGTTATTGTCTAAAACAGCTTTATCATCTTTCTGCAAAATTCCCTTTGGAAACTTAATCAATCTCTTATTTTGCTCTTCCAATAAGGATAACGACAAGTTTTTCAAGTTTTGATTAAAGAGTCTATAATTTGGTAGTGCCTTAAGTTCTACTTCTGACATTAATAATAGTTCGTCAATTGTTGTTACGGGAATATCAGCTACAGCTCCTATTGCATTTAAACCTGAACCTATAAGCATTATAGGAGATCTTTCAATCAATTTTAGGAAACGATTCAGGTTACTCTTAGAAGGTGGTTGTAGAGAATGAAGAGCATCATTGAAAATCTTCTTTTTGTAGATCCTTGCTAGAAGTAAAAATTCAATTGTAAGATTGGTTAATAGTTCTTCATCTTCGCTTTTTTTGGTTTGAATAAGGTTAATCAAATAATGACCCTTACTGAAAAGCATTTTATGATATGAAGAAAAAGTTGTTTGCTTTTCTTTCTCTATATCTAAAGTATCTACTATAGGTCCAAGGAAGTTGAGTGTAATAAGTGTAAAAGATTCCTTGATGTTCGGATTAATTGCAGATAATTTTAAATTCAATAATATCTCTATTTTACTTTGTAGCATACTGGAAATTGCAAAGTTTGAAAAATCTTTTTTGTAAAGATGTGAATAGTTGGTTACTTGCTTTTCTTTTAAAATAGCAATATCAGAAGCACCGAATAGGAGATTTTCACGTAATATTGGCACTTTGACAATACATTTTACATCAATATCAACTATAATTTTCGCTGCTTTGGTCTTTGTTATGGAAAGTAAGGACGTAAGTTCTTTATTTGACAAGACATAAAGTTCAGCTAGGTTATCTATGGTTCCAATAAGTTTTAACCAGGAATTTAATGATATTCCAGGAATTTTAACTTGCTGAATAGGTGTATTGAGCAAATTTTCTATTTTTCTTACAACTGGTCTTAGAGCAAAAGAAACTTTGTTCTTAACAGCAAATACCAGCTCATTGATTGTTGTATAGAATTGGGTAATAGTTTTCTTAATCTCAGGATCGAAAAGTTTCATTGATGCAATTTGTGTAGCTTTATCTCTTTGTTTTTTTAGATTTTCATAATTCATCATTTCTGTAATCTTACTAACATGCTTAGCAAGTTTTTGTGGAATGATTGTCATCAATAGATTCTTTGGTTTCAGTAGAAAATCAGCTAGAGTTTGCACGCCTTTTTCTGCTAATTTTTCTATATCAGAAGTGCTAAACACATCAAAAATCGAAATAGGGCATTTTAAAACAGCTATAATTTCTTTTCCTTCATCGGTTAATTGTTCTTTATTATAGTAAAGGAATGTACTAAGGTCTATGATGTTTTTAATATTCATTTTTTGAGTATCTTTAGTGAAAAGGTTTCTTATAGAAAGGGGTGCAAGGAACTCATTAACAGGCAAATACTGTTGTATCAATTGCTTCCTGTTTGTTGCAAACTTAGTAAGGAAAGATTCAATTTCTTTAACTTCTTTATCTTGACTAATTGATAGTAAATCCTGAATGTTGAAAATTCCTTTTGAAAAGTATGTATCTTCAATATCAAGAAGTGACATTTTTGCAATATTCGTATAAAACAGTAATGGAGTTTCTAAACTTGATGCAATTGTTACTCTTATTGCTTTAATTTGTTTTTCTGGGATTAACCAAGAGAACGAAGTATTATTTTTAAAATCTGACAAATTATAAATTCCATAAGATTTTAAAGTATTCTTATCTTTATTTGTTAAGGAAAAAGCTTTTACAAGATGCCTTCCACTCTGATGAGCAATTTCAGACTCCACCTTGTCTATATTTATGGATTCTATAATATTATTCAATAAAGCTTGTTTAATTTTGCTTCTAGAAGAAAGTGTTTTTGGAGAGAGAATCAATAGATCCGAGATTGTTGTTATTTGAGCTCTTTTTATTTTATCTTCGATACTTTTATCGATATTCAGGAATCTTATATTCGCCGTTAATATAGGAACAATTCTCTTTGATAATTCATAGTTTTTCTTCAATTCAAGGGAAGAAAGTACCGATTTATATGATTTGAAACCTTTCCTCTGTAAGTAGAGTTCTGTGGGAGATAATGGTTCCATAAATCGTAATTCTTCAATGTTTTTGATATGTGATACAGATTTTAGAATATCTTCTTTGACATCTTTAGGTAGTTTATCAAAGTAAACTAAAACATCTGATACCTTTGTATACCCCTTTTGAAAACAGAATTCAATTGTTTCTCTCGATATATTTGGTATATAACTAAGGTAGCAATCCAGTTTTTCTCTTATAGTCTCTATTTCTTCTTTGTTAATTTTTGTATTGGAAACGATACATTTGCTAGGAACAAACAATAATTGATCTATTGTGATTATACCTATTTCATTCAACGCTAAAGATAGTCGATTTGATAGATTCAATTCTGAGATTAACATACCTTTCTTCTTTGATGATTTCAGTAGTTTGTTTAGATAGGAACTATCAGCTTTCTGTTTAGTCTGTATCACTTTAAACTCTTTCGGCCATTTATGCAGTGGTAGTTTAGCCAAATCATCATATGTACAAACTGCTCTAGAAACAAGATTGGTAATAATTTCTTTTTCAATATTCAATACCTTTCCAAGAAGTGTAATTGGAGTATACAATTCTGTTATTGCACCTGTTAATTGCCTCACTTCTTCTTGTGGAATTGTTAGCTTATCTAATTGTATATTTTTGAGCTGGAGTATTGTTGCAAAGCCATA
This sequence comes from Candidatus Heimdallarchaeota archaeon, assembly GCA_023705985.1. GTDB lineage: Archaea > Asgardarchaeota > Heimdallarchaeia > Heimdallarchaeales > Heimdallarchaeaceae > 18H4-34. The sequence goes on from BPTO01000042.1 coordinate 4,239, forward strand.
GTTAACTAATATTTTCTTTGTGGATTCTTGGAGTGTAGGTATCGTATTTATATCTAGACCAAGTAATTTCATTTTATTTATAAGAGCTGAAGGCTTGAACGAGGATTTTATTTCATTAATTTTTTCAATACTCTTTTTAAGTAATTTTGACAAAATAGGTGTAGGAACATAAAGGAAATCATATGTTGTATCTATACCAGTACTAGTTAATACTGCAACATTCTCTGTTGATATTTCCTTAATTACAGATATTGGGATCTGATGTAATAAATTCAACAAATTTATATTGTCTAAATCTATAGTTTTACTAGTTGCTGCAATGCTATCAAGTGCAAGAAATTCATCCAGAAATTCTATACCTTTTTTCTTAAGTTTCTTTACCATTTCGGGTTTTGCAAACAAATTAGTTTGATCTATTCTTATTACCCAATTTGGAACCTTAAGATCTAATATTTCTTTATTGATGGCATGATAGAGCTTATTTTGAAGATCCTCTGAAAAAGCATTATCAATTGTTTGTATATCTTGTTGTGATAGAAGGAGGAAAGCTGAAAGAATATCTGTTCCTTTCTGTGAAAGGAATGCCATTAAACTATTAATATTAAGCTTTAATTGCCCATACAACCATGTAATCGGTTTTACAATGTTCTCTGATACTTTACTGAGTATAGCTAATTCTTCATTTGAGAAATTAAATATAGGATGAGGTATGAAATCCATTAGAAAGAGAATATTGTTAATCCCATAGCCTACGAATTTCTCTTTTACATTATCTGGAAGATTAATTGTTTGGTTGATAAATGGAGAAAATGTTGCTGACATATTTCTACTTAAATCGAATTCTCGTTGATAAAGACGAATCTGTTGCTGTATATTTTTTGGCATATTTGTAAGTGATTTTACATTCACTACTAACACATCAATTATGTGTCTAATTCCATTGCGCCATAAAGCCATTTTTGCTTCCGGATCGAAATTAGGAATAGTTAATACATTCAGGCATAGGAAGCTAACTAACTGCTCTAGAAATGAAACATTCTTAGTTTTCTCGATTCTTTCAGCATCAGAGTATTGGTAGAGTAATTCTGGAACATAACTGAATAAGTCTTCTACAGTCTTTTTAGGAGAATCAAAACCTACTTCAGCTAAGATTTCTAACATAGGTTCATTCAAGTTGAGAAGTATTCCGTTTGATAAGGAAAACTCCCCTGTTTTAATCTTCTTAATTGACTCTGGAATCTTCCCAAATATTTTTCTCAAAACATTACCATGGCTGCTTAATAAGTCAATTACACGATATATTCTATGTTTTCTCAGTTCTATTTTTTCATCTAAAGATAATTCTTTAATTCTATACACAGAAGCATTGCAGAGTTCTATGAAATTCTCAATATTACCTTCTGGAACTAGAGGAATAGAAGATGGTTGATAATAAAAGCTGTAAAGATCTTGAACTAGTTCTTTCCCTGATTTTACTAGATTTGCCACCCTTCCTTTGGACAAAGGTAAAAAGTCAATTAATTTAACCCCATTTAGTTTAACTTTTGAGGCGATTTGCTTTGGAGATAGCTTCTTAATAGAAGATATTATTTCGTTCTTATTAGTTTGCAGAATTAATGCAATTGTTGATGGGTCCTCTGTGATATATGTTAGAATATCTTCAATACCTAAATAGATCAACATGTTAGTTTGATCAATTGGTAATCCAACAAAAGCGACAGATGATGAATATAGTTTTATTTCTCTAAAAACTTCTGAAACGACAAGATAGGGATGACTTTCTACTATTTCAGCTATTCTAGATATAAAATCTTGTACGGAATGGATTCCAATCTCATTTAGTTTATCAAGATAATCTTCTTTTATTGAAGAACAGCTTATCAATGGAATAGCAGTTTGTAATCGCTTTTCTGCTATTTCATCAAACGCGATGAGATCTAATATATGGAATTCAGTATATATCTCATTTCCTGTTATAACTTTCAATTCCTTTTTACTTAAAAGGGCTAAATCGATAATAGAATGAATATTCATGGATTCTAGCTTTTTAATTTCATCAAAAGATAGAAAGCCTAAGAATCTTATTGAACCGGATAATATCTCTTTTGATTTTTTATAATATTCTACTGGTAATAAGCTGGAAATTCCTAACACATCAGCTGAATAATATAATGTTTCTAAATCGCCAATTCCATGTTTTTTAAGCTTTTCAATTTGCTCCTCTGAAATAAATGAAGAAGCAATTATGGGATGAGCGTGTGAAGAGTGGTACTTTATTATATCAGAATAAGCTAAGTTTTCTTTGATTTCTCTTATTAATTTTTGAGAGTGACCAGACATCTCTGATAGCTGCTTTGTTGGGGAAGAATAGAAATCAATGAGCGTAAAAACAGAAGATTTGCTTAATTTAATAGCTAATGATCTTGGTAATCCCATTGTAGCAATGGGTAAAGAGAGTTTCTGTATCACTTCATTAAATGAATCTATTTCTTTAATGGATTTTAAAACAGGAGCTATTGCTGGATTTTCTGTTAAAGAAAGTTCCAATAATTGCCCTACTTTCATATCTTTGTAATTTTCTCTTCTATTAGCTGGTATTTTAATATACAGCGGACTAATTCGAAGAGGTAGTTCTAGAAGAGATCTTATGAAAGTTATATTGTAATGTTCTTTAATATATTGTCTATCTTTTGTAACCAAGTGGTCGATAACTTTTTCGTTAGTGATAATATCTACGAGAGTCATATCTTGGATGTTTTTCACTATTTTACTGAAAAAGGACGAATTGTAGACTGTAGCTGGCAACATAGCGAAATAATGGAATGCTCTCAAATCTATAATAGATGATGAGTATATTGAAACTGTTCGGTAAAGTATGGGGTCTTCTAAGTCAGAATCTGGAATAAACAAGATTTGGAAAATATCTCTTATATTCACTTTTTCTAGTAATGATAGCGAATAGTCTGAAATATCGGTAAATATTCTCAATGGAAGTGATAATACTTTTTTCAGAGCAGATATTTTTGACCACAGTTCGTGATTCAGCTGATAATATTCGCTTGTAACTAGATAATACAACTCCTGAATTGTCTGTAAACCATCAAATTGAAGAATTGAATCTTTTGATAACAGACGTTGTTCACTTCTGTCAAATAATTTTGTTTCAGATGCAAAAACACCTTTTTCTTCATATTCCTCTTCTAGTATTTGTACTGAAAGCGAAGAAGCTAACACTCTCACTTTTTTCTCAGTCATGTTAAGTAATTTGCTTAATTTTCTTGGATGAGTAATTACAAAATCTATGACAGTTTTGATATCGTTTTGTCTAAGCAGTTCTGTTTGGTAGAAAGACAATTTAGGAACAAAGTAAACAGGAAGTGAGAAATATTGTATAATATAACCTAGATCTAACCCACTTTTGATATTTTCAAATCTTTCATCAGCTATACCAGTTTTCTCCATGATTTCTTCAGGATTACTTAACATAAAACCAAGAAGAGATTTGATATTAACTTCACCCAATTGTTTAATTAACTCAGGATCAAGCATATCAGAAAGATTTGATAATTGGAGATTCAGGACATTCTTTATTGAATCTATTAAATCCCAAGGTATCTTTGGAATATTCCAATTAGCTTTCGAGGTTGAGAAATATAGATCTTCTATAGTAACAATGTCTTTCTCCTCTAGCATTCTTTCTATTTGAGGTTTGAAAATACCTAATTCTGAAAGATCTAATCCACTGTCAATTATTCTAACATTCTTTTGAAGCTTTTTAGCTTCTTCTTCCTCAATCTTTAATATTTCTTGTAGATTTTCTGTTTTACAGAGAAGTAAATCTATAATTCGAGTGAGATTATTACTCCTAAGAGTATTCAGCTGTTGAGTTGTTAAACTTGAGTACTGAACTTCCTCTATTTTCTTTTCCTCTTGTGTCTCTTCGTCAATAATTGTTTTCTGAGTTTTTTTCTCCCAACTAACTATAGTTAATGGTGACCGTAATAATTTTTTGAATCTATCCACTACTTTCCAATTCACAATTGGGGATGAAAAAGTAGAGTGATGCGTTAAATAGAACAATTGATCAATAGAATCATACCCTGAATGAATCAATGAGTCAATCTCTTGTGATGAAAATCTTTCTGAATCCTCGTAATCAAAGGATATGAGGGATTTGTATTTACCTCTTTCAGTTTTTTCATAAAATGGAAGTCTTTCTTTTTCGAAACTAAAACTTCCTAAAAGTGCTTCTATTTGATTTACTGGTCTTTCTAATATTATCGATAATTCTTTATCTGTATATTCAAACAACTGATGAATGCCTATAATACCTTTGTTTCTCAATTTATTATAATCATTAAGTGTAAAATTAGATATTCTAGATATTGGTAAGTTAAGACAATGTTGAAAAGCATCAAACTCACATACTAGAAGCATTTGTTTTTGAAAAGCATTTAATCCCTCTATTTCACCATTTTGCAGTTTATATAAGATTTCTAATGCAATTTTTCTTTCAGAAGCAACGGTTAATTCTGTTTCTATAACATTAGGATGAGAATTAAGAAATTGTTTTACAATCTTAATATTCCTCATTTTTAATTTGAGTAGTGCTTCTTGAAAATCTGTCTTCTTCTTCGATTTCAATGCAATCAAGTGTGTTAGCTCAGTTATATCTGCTTGAGAGAATTTATTTAACTGATTAATTTTCTTCCAATACCCTGAATTCAATGCTCTTTTTTCTGATATATAGATATAAAACAAATCTTGTATTGTTAGATTGTGTATTTCAAAGTATTTCACAAGTTTTGGGAAAAATCTTCTTAAAGAGCTCAAGCTTTTCCCATATTTATCAGCATTTTGTTTAATTGTCTTAGGAGATAACTTATCTTTTAATACTTGTATCTCCTCTTTATTCAGATTAAGGATTTCCATCAGTTCCGATTCTGGCCATAGGAGGAATCTACCAATACAATTAATACCAACTTTGTTAAGAAGATTAGAATAATTCCTAAGTTCAGGTAATCCAAATGTTAAAGGTTTTCTAAGAATTACTATTGTTTCTTCATATTGTTTCTTCTCATCTTTAGATAAAGAAAACTCTGAAGCAGTATTATAGAATAATTCTTCTAAAATTGTGATGCCTAGTTTTTTAAGCATATCCTTACTTTTGAGCCATGAAGGAATTTGAGTTCCCAATAGCTTTTTAATATCGTTAATCTCTTTTTTCTTAAATCCCATTTTCTTAAGTTTAACAGAGGAGTGAGCTAAGAAAGAAGATGTAGAGAAAATCTGATTCTTTTTCAACTCCACTTCTATTCTGTTCGGAATAATTTTGAGGTGGGATATATCATGACTTTGCTGTGTTTCATTTAGATGGTTTAGAATAATGTTTTTTGCTTCTTTCAATAATAATGAAGCAAATAAGTAATAACTATCTTCTTCTATTTCATGACTTTGAAGTTTTACTAACTCTGCTAAGGTGTTAATGTTGTTATTCGAAAGTTCATTCAAGGAGGCTTTAACATCACCATGAAGTACTTTTAGATTGGAAATGGGTAATTTTGAAAGCTTTATTGAATCTGTATTTTTGGTGAGAATGTCCAAAAATCGCGAAAATAAGACCCTTTCTAATTCTTTAATTAAAATTAGGTCTTCAGAATCCTTTTTAACAAAATCGCTTATAGTAGAGATTTTTCTTCTGTGAAAAGCATTTTTAGTGTACCCATCTGTCCAATCGGGTTTCATTTTTGTTATTTGAATCTTTGAAAAATTAGGGAATTTATCAATCAATTTCTTGAACTTCTGCTGTATATTTTCAACTAACACTTTTGTTATAGCAGCTTGGTAATTTATTCCTGTAGGTTCGATTATTTGAAAAATAAATTCCTCATATAGCAGTTCAGAATCCCCGCTCTCACCTAACTTGGTTTTCAATTGTTTAAAGGAAGGGAATAAATGTTCAACTCTTAATTTGGAATATGATGTTAAAGACTCTACCTTTATTGTTGGACTTGGAGCACCAGCTGTCCCTTGCTTCTTTTTAATTGATTTAAAATGAGTAATAAGAAGTTCTTTTTTGTACTCGAATAGTTTCTCTAATAGATTAGAAACAAAACGGAGTTTATCATCTTCTGTAGCCAAAAAATGATAACTGTTCTGTATCCATCGTCTGTAAAGAGCATCTTTAAGTGATACAAAACTCTTATCAGCCTTCTTTGAAAATCTTCTCTCTATATTTCTGCTTATTAGAAGAGTATTGTCTAATAATGGACTGATATTCTCTCTATCAAATTCATCAATTGTCTTTTCCTTTATCTCATTTACTTGATCTTCTGTTAGTTCTAAAATAGTTGCTAATTGATCTGTTGGAGTATTGAAAAAATCTGCAAGAGTTACAACATTATTAGAGTTTAGTAATCTTTTAATTGAGGATGGACACCAAACGTTCATACTGAAAAGGTTCTTACCAATTGGCATGAATAATTTTGCTTTCTTAGGAGCACCATGCGCTAGAGCAGAAGCAATCCTATCATTTTCTTGTAGGAAATTGGCAAAGAGTGTTTTTTTACTTTGAAGAATTTGAGAGAGATTTTCTACCACTACAGGTGCAGATTTAACAAAACGGGATAATCGTGCATGTTCTCTTCTTCTTCTTTTAGCACGACTTAGAAAGGTTTTCAACCTTCTACCAAGTTGCATTAAAGCTAATCTGATATCTTCCTCTATCTCAGGAACATTAGATATATATTCTTTACTTGTTTCAGGAAAGGGTATCTTTGTACTTACAAGTGAAACAGCTATTGCAAGCGGATCTGATTGTTTTGTTAACCCATAATCGCTCCATTTTATGGAGGAAACGACTTTAGTAATAACATCATTTCCAGCTCCAAAAATTAAAGGAATACGATTTGCATAGCGATATATCATTTTATTATCTGTACTTGAAGATCTAGAATGGGAAGATCCCCTCACTCCCCCACCATAACCTAAAGCTGCTTCTATTATGAAAGGATGACCTGAATAAGCTTTAGGTGGTCTAGTTATTGCTTCAATGAATTGTGGTTGAAGTTCTTTTTCAATACCTTTCCTGAGTCTTCCTGAACCTAAAGGAGAAAGAGCATTTCCTCTAGGTGGATCAAACTGAAATTTTCTATCTCTTTTACGTTTGATTTCCCTTGCTTCTTGATAGGCTTTTACAAAACCTTCATGGACAATTCTCCTTATTTCGCTTGAAGTAATTTCTTTTGGTTTTTTTGATGGATCAATTCCTAATAATTGGAAGAAATCTTTACTGATATCTTCTGTGACTCCCATGAAATGGTTAGCAAGGAATTCTTTGAGGGTTTTAGATTTTGTAACAGAAAGCTCAAATTTGAACTGTGTTATATCACAGCCCCATGGATGAATTTTCACGATTTCAGGTTGGGGTGGCATATCGTCTACGACACTTGCTAATGTAAAAGATTCAATTTCATCATCTTTATCTCCAGGGAGATTAATATTAAAACTTGCATAAGGAGTTATTATTGAGAGTTGTTTGAAATATTCTTTCACACTATTCTTTGCGAGATTCCATGCTCCCGTAAAGGTGATAGATATTTCTGTTCCTGGTTCTTCAAGGTAATTTGGATCCCCAGGAAGATATTCATGTTCTTCCATTATAATAGGTTCATTTTTTTCTAAATTTATCATTAAATGAAGTTCATGAGTCATATTATCCAAAAAATGTCTACTACGTATTCTAGCAGGTAAATCAACAGAAGACATTGAATAAAGTAAGCACATTTTAGCTCCTAGACCAAATCTTCCACGTGTCTGAATAACACCATATTTTGTTCCAGTGAGCACTCTACCAAATAAATCAGCAATTAGGTGGCCAGGAACACCTATTCCATTATCTACACATGTTAATTGGAGAAAATCCAAATGCTTCTCCAATGATCTATATTGTCTTACATCAAGTAATTCCTGAATTTCTTTTTGAGTTAATCTTCTTAGATCTATACCAATAACAGGGTTGATTCCTCTTCTTTCAGCAGCATCTAGCCCATTTTCAACAAGTTCTCTAATGCTTGTAAAAACAGCCCTCATAGAATTGCCAAAACCTGCGATGGCTCTATTATCATTAAAGAATGCGGCTGCACTCATTTTTTTGGTAACGATTTCAGACACGTAGTTTACCTTCTATATTACCCCATTATAATTCAGTATCAATATTTTAATATTAAAGTATATATAATGTGTTTCTATTCTTGATATGTGATAATATTTGTCCATAAGCTGATGCTTAACGAAGAAGAAACATCACAAACTATATTCCCAACCAACACACTATTTACAGAATGCATGTAAATCTCTTTTAAAGAATATGATATAAGCAAGAAAGAAGTATATCCTTAGAATCTATAGCCTTGAAAATTGTGAAAAAACAACAAAAAGAAATTATTAAAGGAAATGGAAATACAATTGAAAACTTGCTTTAAATGAATTGTTTATATAAAGAACGCAAAAAATAAAATAAAGAAAAGAAGATAAAAAAATCTATGATTAGTTTTGTCCCCTTGACCTCTAAGAAAGATTAGTAATCGATTAGAAGACAGAATCACATCATTAAATTTCAGTTTTTGGTTTAGTCTTATGCAATATAACTGAAGTAGCTACAAATCCAATAGCGACCACAAACATTGCAGAAAAAGCTCCAGAAGTACGAAAAGCATCAGCTTGATCAATTCTATTTAAGAAGGCTTCTTTTAGCTTATCTGATAGATCAAACGTTCCTAGTATTACATCTTCTTGCCAATATAATTCCGCCATATCAGCTGTCATACCTGCATATGTAGAGTGCCAAGTATTATAGTAGTAGTATGCATGTTGGGTTGCCGGAACATCTTCATCCAACAATGAATATAATTCTTTATTGTATTGTGATACTCTTGAATTAAATTGAACTCGATCTCTTTTTTCTACAACGGATCCAGAAATTGGTTCAACAGACATATACTGCATATGAAACTCATCACGTAACCTACCAGGGAAAGAATGGGTGATATTGAAATCGTTGATAGTTAAATCCAGTTCTGGATACATAGTGTCCCAAATTCCTACATGTACGAATGTAGAATGTATGAAATCTGCATACTCTTGACCATATAAATCATAGGCTTCTAACTGTAGATAAGGTATCTGTGCTTCTGCTTGATAGACAAAAGCTATTTCATCTTTGAATAGACCAGTATCTCTTAGTGATGAAAATATGAAAGGTCTAAAGTATTGTTCTGACCACTGTAATCTTAACCCTCGTTCTACATTACTATATAAATTAAAGAATTCATAGGTGTCTGTAACCTTGTCTACCCATTCATAATTTTTGAATTGCCAATTATTAAACTGTACTTTGTTATAACTTTTCCAGCATTCTACATATGTGTGAATCACGTCTCTCCTAACTACTTCATACTCTGTAGCTGTTATGTTAATATGTACTATACCTTGTTCTAAATCAGCTAGGTAAATATCGTTTCCTACTACATAAATACCTTCAGCAGAACTTTTCAAACCATCAGTTTCGTCGAATGTATCAGCGATTAATGGTAGATCAGAGAATGTAACATCAACATGAACAAAACCTGCTGTACCTCTTGTTAGATAGACATCTTTACTTCCAGCGATTTGTAGGTTCTGAAAGATTTCTCCTCCGGAATTTGGTAGTTTCCCTCTTTTGTTTAAGAAACCAAAACTTATATCATATATTACAAGTCCTTCAACTTCATCAATGACGTAAAGAACATCATCGTAAGCTTTAAGCTCAAGAACATTATTCAAATCAACGTCATTTGTTTTATTGTAGTAATATTTTTCATAAACAAAGTTTGGATTGGAAATATCAAGAACAACAATACCATTTTCTCCTAAACCTACAATAGCATAATCTTCATAGATTGTAATATCTTGTGCTATTCCTTGAGATATATCAAAAGTGTTCGAATTACTAAGTTCACCGTTTGCAAACCTAAAAAGAGCAAGACCATGTTCACCGTTAGCTACAGTTAATATGGTATAATTATCTGGTAAAGGACCGTCTGCCATTGCTACATCTCGCATATCCCTAGAGATATAGCTTAGTTCACTTTGGTATACAGTTTTTACATCCAGTAGGTTAGAAGTGTCCAATACTTCCAGACCACTTACTCCTTCAGCAGCAAAGACAAAGTTTCCAGAATATGTTATTGCTTCAACAATTCCTCTATCGAATTCATAGTCACTATATTCAGCAACAGCCATAAACAAGGAACTGTTAAGATCAACTATTTTTACTCCGATATTGTCTTCGATTACATAGGCTAAATCTCGTTCTTCGTCAACTATAATTTCAGTGGAATGTGCTCCTACAAAACTAGGAATATTAGCTATTCCGATAAGCTTAGCTACTTTTGTAATATTGTTAGAACCTGTGTTTGCAACGTAATGAAGTTCAGTTTCCCAATCAGTTTCTGTTTCAATAGTGTCATTTGAGATTAATGGAAATCTTCTACCATCAAATAGTGGGTCTTCAACTCCTATAATCCATTCCAATGTTGTCCTCTTGCAAACGTATGAGATACCATGGCTGTATAGCCAATCTAAAGCTGGTTGCCCTAACAGAAACTTCAGATAAGCAGCAAAGGATTTTGCGTATTCCAGCTCAAGTTCTGTATCTATCCCGTATATATCAGCGAGTAGTTGAACAACATCTACACTTAAAACTGAAGAATCATAATACAGCCCTTGAATTAAATCTAAGAAAAATTTAGTGCTGCCTGGTTCTCCTGTTAGTACAGAATAATCATGACCATTATATAGAGCATTATATAAAATTCTGTAACTTGTTGGTCTATCAAATTGAGGATAGATATAAGCTGGTCTTACACCTAACCAGTTATGTGGGAGATAGGTAGACAAAGAAACCACACTTTCAGCTTCAGCGTAGTTTTGATTGAGAACCATATAGGCAAGATCACTTTCATCATATCCTTCTGTTTGATTTAATTCTTGCTGGATAAGGAAAGCAGCGACATATGCTTGAAAGCCATATTCTGTTCCGTTACCAAAGTTCTTAACGTAATAAGGCCACATATAGTTGAAATTTAGTACTTGTTCAGTACCTTTTAGAGATTCATTAGATTCAGTGTTTAAAAGATATAATTTTTTAGTTGCATAAACAAAATAACCCTCTTCGAAATTGTATTCTTTAATATATCTAACTTGATAAGTATCAAATACTAATTCTCCAGGAACGTACATATAGGATATTCGAGTGTTATAATCTAAGTAAGCATTACGATCGCTGACATTAAAGAATTCAAACTTTGTCTGAAAAGAGAAGTTTGAATTGTTAGTATTTGCATCCATATACATGAAATCTGAATAATCAGACCCTGGATCAGTATAAGGATTGAAATCATCCAAGCTTATTTGACTGAAATCTAATAAATCCTCTTGGATGTCTTCCATAATAGCTTTAGATCTATTGGGTAAAATTATACCCAATGCAATTGAGGACCCTAATGTAAGTCCTATAATTAAAAATCCAATTAGTATACGAAACTGATGTCGCATAGTTCTTCCTCTTTATTCTAATATTGTTTTTGGCTCTCACAATTTACAGAACTCATTTTTGAGAGACACTTTAAGAAGGCTGGTGAAAGAGCAATTATATACTTTTTGGTTGAATATTACATGCATAAAGAAAGTAAGATATTTTTAGTTAAAGGTCAATCACTTTTTTTCTGGTTTTGGACGTGGTTTAATGTAATAACGCTCAATGGCCCATAATTTCTCTATCTCACTCAAGTCTGCGTAACCAATAACTTGATCTTCATCATTGATTATTTCTATTATTATATCTGAAAAAGCAGTAAAACGCTCTAAGAGTATTTTAGGTGTCTCATTGAATGTCTGTATTCCTCTTATTAATGACCCTCTTTTTCTTTCTTCAAGAATTGAAAAAACAATATCCATTTTAGAGAATCTGTTTCTCATTAATCTATATTCTTTAGTTTGCAACCTCTTAGGTCCAGGTTGAACAACAAAAAAACCTCTTGCTGCTTGTTGCTTTGTGTTAAAGGATTCAGCTAATTTCAAGTTGTTTAATAATCCAGATAGTGAAGGATTATCATCATAAATTTCATAAGATAAGAGTTTACAGGGGCCCAAACAATTATCGAATATTCGGATGAAATTAGATTGGTCTGTTTGATAGAATTTTGAAGGTATTTGGCTTGCTGAAATGAGATCAACAATTACAGTAGCAATACGATGTTGGAATTTTTTAGTTAGTACATCAGAAGAAATGGTTTTATTTGATTTCTTAAGTATCTCTTCATCTAGCAGTAAATATGAGAAATTCTCCTAGATCGGAAGAGCACACGTCTGAACTCCAGTCACGTGGCCTTATC
>BPTO01000043.1 GCA_023705985.1 Candidatus Heimdallarchaeota archaeon
AATGATACAGAACATCTAGACCCATTAACATGCATAGATATTAATACCGATCCACGTAGTGTAGGTATTCATAGAATAACTATTATCATGAACGCTCCTGAAATAGTTGAAATAACTTCAATGGATATAAAAGTTGATCTATCTTATATAGATGATAACGTCAATTGTTTTACGGGTATCACAGAATACATTGCATCTAAACAATCTCAGCAAGAAAAAACAGTTAAATTGCAATTAGATTCCCGTACATCCCCAGACGGTGGTCGAATAAATTCGTTTAATAAATGGGCGGGTAAAAAAGTTATGGAATCATCTATAGTCTTTAATGGAAGACAATATCACAGCATTAGACAAGTTTATGTGGGTATAGATAAATATGAAATTTTTGAAGATATAGCTGGACCCCCAGTTCTTGGACCTGAAGATGCCATAGGTTTACTTACAACTATGATTATACACGATGCTGGTACTAAACACGAAAGAACAGCTCTTGTTCAACAAGTTATAGGTCCAAATGCTGATGGTTATGAAAGCTCCCAACCTACACGTCTATGTATTCCCTATACTATGGGTATAGGTTCAATTGCGAACAACATCCTTCTCAATATTAATAACGTAAGATTGTCATACAATACACAAAGTCTTCAATATAATTCCTTTACACTTCAATTAAGTCTAAATACTAACAGTTTAAAAAATGTTAAGTTTTCTATTACTAACCAAAGTAATTATGAAGAAATTATTTCACAATTTAATGAACTCATATCCTCTTCCGATGAAATAACTATTTCTTATAGCTTGACAAACCCACTAACTATTCAAAGTAGTAATAAAACACTTTCTGTTAATATTGAACATTTATACATTACCGTTGACAATTTGGATATTGTTTTCAATAAAAAACTACAAAGGTTACAAATTTCTTACAATGATAAACATAATATTGAAGAAATAACTATCCAACTTAAATCAAGAATGATGACACATTTAGATCCTCTAGGCGTTCATATGAGCTATAAAAAAGTTGGTTCAAAAAATCAAGGATTTATAATTTATGACATAGACAAAATAAATGATATATATACAGGAAAAATATCCGTTCCTTCGCACATTAGACTAGATATAATTAGCGAATGGATAGCTTACTTTGAAAAGTTAGGGGGGATTTCTTCTACTATCCTTGATGCTATAAAAAATCTTGCAATTACTATAAAAAATGGTGCAATCTATATATGGGATAAGTTTGTATGTTGGCTCACGGATACTTTTGGAACTGTAACATCCGAACCATTCGTCGGACACGGTATCACTAGTGTAGGTTTATCTAGTTGGGATCCAGATATATCTTTTGGAGACTGTTGGCATATGATGAATGGTTTTGATCTCTCTAGAGTGCATACACTTATTGATGGAATAGTTAATACTATGGACAATATAGCTACTGCCGTAGGCTATGCTATGGCTGAGTTTTTCGAAAGAATCTTTCAAGATGCTCTAACAGCTTGGGAATGGGTTAAAAACCTTTTTAACAATATACTTGAGGTTTGCAGAGCCTTTATACATTGGGCCAAAAGATTTATCGATAATGTTTTGGATATCCTTGGTAAAACATTAGAGTGGTTTATTAAAATGATAGCCAAGCGAATGGTTAAAGAACTTAATTTTGAAGATAGCAATAACGAAGAGAGTGTTACAGAATCTAACAATGTAGGACAACAAATAAAAGCTAGCGAAGAAGACCCAATCCTTAACCCTGACACCGCTCCTGGTACCGATATCCTTGGAAGAATCGGTATGTTATTCATATTAGCTCTTTTTATGGGAACAAATATAGGATGTTTCAAAACAGATGAAGTTACTACAAGTTTATCGGGCGAGAGAGTATTTACAGACGATACAGCAAAAACACACCCATATGTTTTTCAACTAGACCATATTATTGATTGGTGGGGTGGTAGACAAGACGGTCATGGTGTATCAACTTTTGATTATTTTGATGAAAGCACATGGCCTGAACAATATACCCCCGGAGAAGGGTTAGATGCAGATGAAGAGATGGCCGGAAATGCTTTTGATAGTTTAGGCATAGCTTATGACATCGACGAAACTGAAAAATTTGGTCGAAAAAACTGGGTTACTAAAGTAAACGATAATGGAGAAAACGATTGGTATTTTGGATTAAGACGCAGATTTGTATTATACTACAGTGATGGAAAAGCTCATGAACTACCTTTCGTAAGCGAATATGGAATTATGATTTTTCTTGAGGTAGTAGCAGGTATCTTACCTTTTACTTGTATTATACAAGACATAAAAGATTTAATTTTTGACCCTTCACCCTTCTTTAAAGCATTAGCCCTCGTTATGTTGCCTTTTGATATTTTACAATCTTTCGGAGAACCCGTTTCAAAGTTGTTTGCCACAGGAAAAGCAACGGTTAAAACTATTAGACGCACAGTTATTGAATGCTTTGAGAGTTTCCGAATATTTTCGAAAAAATTGGCGTATTTGATAAAACATGCTTTCACTAGTAAAGTAGTCTTCACATCGTTTATGATGGGTTTTTGTTCAGTAATGGTCTTTATGGACATGTTTTTACCTCTAACTTCAGAAACTTCTTTAGGTTTTGGTTTACGCATCGCTTTTATAATTTCTACTATACTGTATATAAAGCAAGCTTTTAAGCTGTTCAAAATAACAAAAGGTACCGACCCTCTGACAGCAGGTGTAAAAAAATCTAACTGGTTAGAAGCTTTTTGGAAAAGTGAAGAAAAGCGTGCTCAAAAACTTGCGTTTAAATTGGGGATGTTACAAGGAACAACCAAAAGTCTAAAACAAACTCTAAAAAACTTCATACGAGATCGATTAAGATGGATAACAGGCTTAGATTGGGTGGATAATAAACTAAAAGAATCATTTGCACACGTTTGTTTCGGACCATGCGATGTACCACTAATAAAAATTCCTGATGAAATTAAATATTTTAAAGAAATATTCACTCCAGCAGATGATATAAAATGGTGGACTGATTTTCTCTATATGAATAAAGCTGGTTACCTTGATCCTAATGTAGACATTACCGTAAAAAAAGCTGCTGATTTAATTTGTTTTGAAATATATGGAAAATCTGCAAGTGAATTTTTTGATACTGCTACACTCGACGAGTTACTTACTTGGATGGATACTACGCCAAAAATTTACTATGCAGCAACAACAAATACACAAGATGAAATATTTGCGCAAGTGATATTAGGACATAAACTAGACTATCTTATGAAAGATACGTTTTATAAAAACACGTATAAACTTGAAGAGACACTTATCAGCTTGAGTCGGTATCGTTTGGGGGCTACTTGGAGTGATGTGTTTAGATTCGATATTGATAATATAAAAGGGGTAAACGCATATTTTACCTTGCATACGTCAAAATTTGATAATTTAAAACTTGCTGTATATGATCATGCAGTTAAATCATATAACTCAAGAATGGGAGGTTTTTCAGCAGATGTTGCTGAATCTTACAGGATTGCAGCCTACGTCCCATGGGGGTCATCATATTTGGCTAATAATGCAGATCTATACAATAACATAGAATACTATTATAATTGGCTATTTTATAGTGCAGGATTACCAGTAACAAAGAGACATCCAGCAGCAAATTGGGAGACATTTATGTCAATGTATACACGACTACATTTTGACCCGTTATATGACCAATTTATTAAAACTTATAATGAATTTAAAAACATTGGAAAATATACTGATGTTGAAATAGCTGCTTCTGTATACGAATGTAAACAATTCGGAATAAAGGCCTTTGATGACGTCACCCCAACCCCTAATTCTTACAATGTTCTCACTGATATATACCACCCCGATAGAGGTACTGATGATGTTGTTGTAATAGCAATGATGGATAGTTTACTTGAGAATAGAATTTATCCCGTTGTAACTAAAGAACTAAAAGGTGGAACTTCTCTTAACTCCTTATCTAAATACATCAGAGAAAGATCAGTTACTCTCGGTGGAAAAAAATATTCCCTTATAAAAACAGAAGATCGTCTTTTAGAATTATATATTGAAGAAGTAATTGATAGGGATGCGCTTAATATAGGGATACTTCCAGAGATGTGGCGAGACCCACGTTTAACTTTAGATATTGGACACTCTGCACAAGGATTAGGAATAGACTTTTTACTACAAGGTATTTACAGCCACCCAGATTATTGGCGACTAAAAGGTTCGAATAAAATATACACCACTTTGGAAAGAGCAATATTTAAAGATAATTTAGATTTATTCGGAAGTATATTATACCCTACTATTGATGATTATGTTTTCTTTGTTAAATCAGAAGCTATAAAAACATATAAAAATTTGGTACTAGACATGCAAATATGGGATATTTCTCATAGAAGATATACCTATGTCTTAGATGATACTCCTTTTAGTAATAATATGTTAATTCACTTCAGTGAAGATACTATGCGACCAGGAACAATTCAACTAACAGATAGGATAGAGGTTCTTTTCCGTTGTCAAGAAGATATAACTAAAAACTTTGTAGGAGATATAACCCAAGATTTATTACTTCCTCAAATTATTGACACTGACGGTTTCTTAAGCTTTAAAAGTTGGGCTGAATTAGAAGCAAAAGCAGGAAAAGAATATCCTGAGTGGTTTAAGGCGGTAATGTTCGATATAAGACATTGTCCAGATATGAACGGCTTGAAGTGGTGGATGGTAGATTTTCACTCTCCTTCGGCTACTGAAAAATACAAAAGATATCTACAATATCAAATAGCAAAAATTGTTAGAGATGAAATGAGGGCTAGAGGGATAATAGGTGAACTATATGAGTCTTTTGGGACAGCGAAACCTCTCACCTCTCATGTAACAATAATGACTTCGTCAAGGACAAACATAATAACGAATTGGCTTAATAATCATTTTAGATATGAGTCATGCACATCTTATGATGATATACGAATAATTCGATATGATGAATATAAACATATAGATGATAGCCCTATAGCCAAAATCTTTGAAAATATCGAAAATTTTGTTGATGAGGTTGTCGATCTTACCAAAAAATATCCAGACACATTTTCTACAGCCCTCGCAATAGATTCTATTGAAGATGAAGGCATGAAAAAGATGTTCGCTACAATATTTGAAATTACTTATAGCGAAAATTGGGATGTTGAGTTTGCTAGCTTTTTCTTCAATTGGCAGCATGTCCGAGAAACAACAGAGCAGTTTGCAAAAAATGATAATCTACTTATTTCATTATTAGATGAATTCTACTGGTATGTAGACCCTTGGATGCCTAATGGCCCCTTAGAAGTAATTAATAACAAACATTCCCAGACAAATAATGAAAACGAACACCTTGAAGTAAAAGATTTATCTGAAAAAAAAGCCATTGTTTTTCTTGACAGTTATGGAAATCTTATTAAATTAGATGAAAAAATATTAGGATTTGATGTTCGGTTAACTGAATTAATGTTACGAGAAGACAATCCTTTAAGAGAATCATCAACATTTACAGCACATGATATATCTAGGCTCCTTTTGGAACCTATATCAATATTATTCAAGGATACTAATCAATACCCTAGTTCAGAAGTGTTAGAAGGAGTAAATACTAACTTACTAAAACTAGATGATATGGAAGGATGGAAAGATAATATGGACGAATATATGCTATTATATACCACATGGGATCTTCGAAAGCTGGATATTAGAGCACAATTTTTTATAAATAATAACGTTCAGAGTGATTTACTTCGCAATACATGGGTAAAATATTTAACACATAGAGGATATACACCAGATATTATAGGATTTATATCAAATCCCTATCAAACAAATCTTGGAAATGACTTAATGATTTCTTATAAGGAGTTCGGACTTTCTACGAATCCGTGGAATCTTATGCTTGGAAGAACTGCTATCGTCATATTAGAACATGAATATAGGTTATTACATAGAAGATTTACAGATTGGGTAACAGAATTACTAAAGAATAAAGAACTTGACGTTTTTGCAAATAGTAATTTAGATATAGACACTATATATGATTGTATGAAATTCGGAAACAATGGTAAAATAAAAGCATGGTATGATGATCCAGATGGAGAAGGGTATTGGAATCCAGGATACGACCACGAAACATGGCCTGATAAATACAATCCCGATAGACATAAAGTAATTCTTTCTTTCAGACATTATGCAGACTTAACATTCGTTAATGATAGCTCCGATTGGGTATGGTATTCAGAACCATGGCAATCTAGTGGATATATCGGTACATGGGAAGAAGTTTGGGGGGCTATTCTTGGAGATGCAATGATGAAACCCGGTGGCAAACTATGGAATTGGTTAACTGATTTTCCACTATCTTATAGCTAGAGAAAACTCTGTATCTCTATCTTCTTTTTTTCTTGATGTAAAAATTTATATTAAGTAATTACTATGTTAAAATGAGAATAATGGTAAAAGCGTTCCTAAAATATCTAGACAAGTCTGCAATGGAGAGGATAGAGGAATATATTCTTCCATACTCAGAGACAGGTAAAATCGACGAGTATTATGACGAATATTATGACAGAATTAATTGCCAACACCATTTTGGATACAGGGAAATACTCAACTGCTGCACTACAACAGGTTTATTAAGAAAATATCAAGATATAAAATTTCAAGATATTCTTACAGAAAAAAATCCCAGTATGAAATATATTTTAGAGAATACCAATTTATCAGAAGTAGTATGTTTATCTATTGATATTGAAAGAGGAGAAAAAAAGCAAGACATAGACTTATCTTACTTAGACGTATTTGACAATCTTGTAGCTCTAGAGATAGTTAACACCAATCTTGAAAAAATCGAACTTCCTAAAAATGTTTTCAAAAAATTACGTAGATTAAATCTTAATTATAACAAACTTAAAGATATTGACCTTGATCAACTAACTAACAGCAAAATCCTAGATTTGTTTCTTATGGGAAACGAGACTGAATATATAGACACAGAACCTTTATCTAAGCTTACATACATGAGTTATTTATCTATCAGTACTAAAAACATTTCACAACTTGATTTAAGTAATATTAATCAGCACATAAACTATTTGGAAATAGGAACAAGCTCTAAACGGGAAGAAAGAATGAACATTAGACAGCTTGAAGAACATAAATCTATGACAGTTTTAGAGCTACATGGTAAAAAAGTCTCAAATGAGCAAGAACTTCAAATCCTTTGTGATTTACAAAATAGGGATATAAGACTTGGTGAAAAAGTTTTCTCACCAAAAAATTGTGGAAATAATGGTTATCTTGGAGATGATTTTATAATAGTCGCATGGCACGATAAAATTGACCCTAATAGTGGAAATATCATGCATGAAACATTACATGAGTAAGAAAACATTATAGTGGTAAACTGATATTTTAGGAGTTATAAAATATATTATCTTTAATCCTGGTGGTAGGTTCTGTAGATGTAAAAACAGGGATTATTCTGAACTGCTTAATTGAAAATGAAAAGAATTATATTATTTATTAAGGAATTTCTCTTACTCTGAATAACTTGTATGGTTTTGATAAAATGAGTGAAGAATTGATATCTTTTTGTGGAATAAATTGTGTGGAATGTCCTGCTTATGTAGCAAAACGAACAAACGATAATGAGTTAAGAGAAAAAACAGCTAAAGCATGGTCTGGACCAGAAGGACAGTTATCTACTAACGAAATTAATTGTGATGGTTGTATTAGTTTTGATCAAGAACAATTTAATTTCTGCAAACAATGTCAGGTAAGAAAATGTGGGATTGAGAAAAAAGTTGAGAATTGTGCCTATTGTGATGATTATATCTGTGAAAAGCTTGAAGGAATATGGAATATGATTAGTTCTACAGAACCTAGAGACACACTAAATAGTATAAGAGCTAATATCAAATAATTTAGAAAAAGAAGTTTTGGTAATCTTAGTTTAATATACCACTTTTTCTCATATCATTTAAGATTATTTCTAGCAGAGCTTTTTGGTCTGTTTCGACTTTTGATGTCTCGATATCTATACTTATTAGAAGCGAATTAGTCTCATTATATGTGAAACTTACATGTTCTAGGTCTAGATCTTTTAATTCAGCATCCTTTCCAATATCCCAAACATAAGTTATCATGATACTATTGTGTTCATATTCTACTCGTTTAGTTAATATCTCTTTATCTTTCATGTAGTCATCTAGTTTTTGAATATTGATTTTCTTGTTCACTGTCATAGTTATGAAGAAATCTTTGAGTGCTTTTCTTTCCACTCTATTCTTACTCCATCTCAGATAAACAACAATTGCAATCCAAGCAAAGATACTTACTATAAATAGAGTTAAAGTAGCAATCTGATCTTTGTTCAAACCTATTCCATCTAGAATTGATCTAAATATAGTTTGATCTGATGAAATCTCACCAATAGCAAAAGCTACTATTTCAAGTATTATACTTCCTGCTAAAATCAGTTCTATCATATCGATCGCGCCACCAGTCCTTGTGTTTGCTTGTAGAACCTGATTCATACTTTTAGTGTTTTGAGTCATTACTTTTGACATTTTTCTCATTTGAAGTTCTGAAAGTGTTGCAATATAATTTCTTAAGCCTTCTAGTTCGGTAAGTAACCCATTGATTATTTTTTCTGATTCCGCAATTCTGTTTTGAGAAGTTATTAGAGATTTTTCAACATCAAAACATTCAGATAGAATTGTTTTATTGTTTTTCTTGCATCTACCTAACACATCTATGCAAGACTCTTTAAGGAATTCTTGAATTTGTCCCACAACACTAATGGTGCTAGTTAGAACGGTGATATGTTCTTGTACTCTGTTGAGCGCTTCAGTATTCCCTTCTACTGCTTCTTCTACTATGTCTTTTGTGCTGTTAGCTTGATCATATAACTCCCAAATTCTGGACATAAAACTATCGACGAAACTCCCTATAGCATGTTGAATTCCCCACAAAATCATCTGAAACTCTTTATCTTCTGTAAAATCCTCGATAATAGATATGGACCCCCTTGTTCCCTTGAAAATCAAATCATTGTCGACTTTGTATGGTTTGTGACCTTCTCCCAGTAGTTGATTTAACTCTATTTCACAATCTTCCCCATCAAGGTAATCATTCACATCATCATGTTTTATATTGATGTCTTCACCTACATAGCATATTGTTTTGGGTCTGTGTATAGGGTTCCCAAAAATTATCTTTAAGAATTTTCTTTGAAATTCTGTTAGTAGACTATCAATTAGTATTGAGCTATCCTGAGATAAATCCGCTACAACGCGAGAGAGTTTGTCTAGGGACATAAAAGTATTCTTTCCATCTATCTCTTTAAGATTCAAGGAATAAACCACAAAACCAGCCTTAGAGATAAAAATCGCCATCTCTTCTATTTGTACAATTCCTTCTTGTTCAGGTATGTCAATTATAGCTTCCAGATTTACATAATTATCTAAATTATAGTCTTTAACAACAACTTTAGTATGTTTACCCTTTGACTGAAAAGTAGGACTGTCAGGCGATTGATCGATAAGACCTGTTAGAAGAGTCTTACGAGAGCCTTTCTCTATATCTAGCTTGTGATTAAGTTCTATTAGTTGGTTAGAGTCAAAAGGAAGCCATTCTATAACAAATATTTTTGGGTTCTTAACAAATAGAATTTCAGATAACTCGTCTTTAACATTAGATTGTAAATCGCTCATTACCTCACCCTACAAGTTTTTTAGATATTCTTAGAAAGTAAGGTTCAGAGATATAGCTTACATCCTCACTTTCTAAAAACGCTAATTCAAAATCTGATACATCGCACTCTGGGCAATCTATCTTGATTTCAGGTTCGTCTCCTATGTTCATAAGGAAATTTAGGTGTATTTTACAATGTTCACAGTAGAATAAACCATGTACTTCATCTTTCACATCTTTAGGGATTAGAACAAGTAACTTATTACCATAATCTGTAATCCTGTATGCTGTAACAAAACCGTGTTGAGAAGTACTAAGGCGGATTTTATCGATAATCTCTAGTTCTCTCAAATCCTCTATATCATCTACACCTTCATAAGACAGGTTAACTGTAAAACTACTTCGACCAAAAAATTGGATAGAAGTTGGAGAATAGTCGTATGTTTCGTATGTTCCTTTAACAATTTGATAATATATCACCGCCCACAAAGGTAGCTCTTTTATCCATGTCCTTTCTTCAGGTATTTGTAGAAAGTGGTCTCCTCCCCTTACCCATTTAGTCAGATAATCTATGGTATAGAGCAAGATTTGCTGATCCCTTGTAAGGATGGAAATGTCTGAGTTATTTTCATCAGAGCTATTTTCATCAATAAACATAAACTCATTTCTGAAAAAATACTATTTTAACCTTTCGTGCGAAATTCAAGTAATTTATTAGAAGAATCACACCTTAGCTTTTATTCTTGGAGAGAAAAAAAAGAGCAATTAATCCATTTTACTTGAAGATTGATTTAGGTAAAACTGCTCTAATGCCTGGTGTTATGTCAACAAGCTGGCTGATTCTCATATCAACCACACAGCTACATAATGCATAAGATTCTTCACGTGTGAGTCCTTTTTCTTCGGTTATCCAATCAATCATATCTCTTAGAGCAATTTTGGCTGCATCGTCAGCTGTCTCACCCCAAGCTGTTGTCATAAAGAATTCTTCATTTTCGTATTGAGGACGTTTTATCTTTTTTATTTTGTTGACAACTAATTTGATAGTAACATTTGCATCTATTTCCACTGCTGTTCCACAAACTTCTCCATCACCTTGAACAGCGTGAACATCCCCTACTGCAAAAAGAGCTCCTTTAACGAAAACAGGAAGGTAAACGATTGTTCCTACCGTGCAAGCACGAGAATCCATGTTTCCTCCGTATTCTTTTGGAATCAGAGTTCCATGCGAACCTTCAGCTGGTGCTACAATAATTGTCCCTGGAAAAGGATCAATTGGAATTTTAATTTTATCACTATATTCCGCAAAACCATCTTTGATTGGGATAATCTTGGTCCAAGGTTCAGGAAATTCCGATGCGAGGTAGCCGAAGTTTGGAATGATACAACAAGACCCTTGATCTGCAACATCAACTTTTACAATATGGACTTCTAGAGTATCACCAGGTTCAGCTCCTTCAACATAAACAGGTCCAGTAGCAGGATTTATTTTATCCATATCAAAATCAATAGGTAAATCTTCTGGATTCTTGATTACTTGATTAAAAGCATCTCTACATTCAAAGATAACAGTATCCCCAGAAACTATTTTCAGAACTGGAGGGTTATTTCTATCAGCTTTAAACACAACATCTTTCATTGTTACACGATGAATTTTTTCACCATACATTTCTCAAATCACTAATAAACGGTAAAAATAGCGAATTAAAAATATTGTTGGGAAATGTAAGTAACTTCTATCACAATGTAGCTGGAAAAAAAAGAAGATTAATTCTAGAGGTTTTTTATTAATGTTCATTACTATTCCGAGTAAGCCCCTTGCAATATAGCTTCTGTTGTTAGAGTTGTGACTTTTTGACTAGCCCATTTCTCAATAAGTTCTCTAGTTGAGTTTTCATCGTTTCCTTCTATGGCATCAATAACCAGAAACAATTCGTACTTCTTCTTCTTCAATAATCCTTCTATTGAGTGTTTTAGACTAAGATCTGCAGCTACACCATATATTACGATTTTTTTCGGTTTTATTATGTCCAGAAATACATCTATATTTGGATTTGAAAATACATCAAATTTTGTCTTTCTAAAGATTATTGGACCCTTAGTTTCAACTACTTCTATAACCTTATCCTCAGGGTAAGAGATAGGGTCTACAAATTGACTAATTTCAGAACGTGTTTCCATTATTCTCTCTGATCCAGGTTCATTCATTAAACAATGTGGTGGAAAAGTTTCTTTATAATCTGGATTTTCTTCATCTATTTCAGGATCTGTTATTGAGTGATAAATAATAGATCCTAGTATTCTTATGCCGTTTAAATGAGCATATTGTGTTAGAGTACTCAGATTGTCTTTAATATTTTCAGCATCTTGAACATATAATTTACCATCAGGATTAATAAGATCTTTCTGAGTATCGTTATCCCAAAAAATTACTTCAGTAGACATATCTATCACATAATAGTTGAAGGAACTACTTATTAAAAATATCGCTCAATATAATGATTTTCTCTGCGCAGTAACATTAAAAGGTTCTTAAATTTGGAATAAACATTTTTAGATAATCTTTAGTTATAGAACCTTCTCTCAAAATTCTCGGCGGATCTGTATTTAAATCTACAATTGTTGATGCGATTCCAATTTTACTTTCCCCACCGTCAAGAATCATAGGTATTATTTTATTAAAATTATCCTGCACTTGTTTTGCAGAAATGGGGCTATGCTCATTATAGATATTCGCACTAGGAGCTACAATAGGTGTTTCTAAGAGCTCCAGAAGCTTCAAAGCTATTCTATTAGCTGGAATCCTGATTCCCACCGTTTTTTTTCCTGCTGTAACTATGTTGGGTATTATTTCTTTTTTTTCAAGAACTAAGGTTAAAGGACCAGGCCACATGTCTCTTGCTAATGTTTCAACTAGATCTGTTTTCATAGTTATAACATCAGAGAGTTTGTCAATAGAGGCTATCTGTATCGTTAAAGGAATATCTTTCGGTCGTTTTTTAATTTCAAATAGTTTTTCTACTGCTCTTTCATTAAACGCATCAGCTGCTAAACCATAAACTGTCTCTGTAGGAAAACCTATAATTTCACCTTTTTTAATCAAATTAACAGCAGGTCTAATTTTTTCCTCTTCTGGAATATCTGGATTAATGCTAACTATCTCAGTTTCCACAATATTAAATTAGAACTTATAGACTTATAACGTTTGTTAAAAGAAATCATTAAAATTGAGAAATATAGAAAAACAAACCCTATATTTTTTTGGACAGAGTATTAGACAAGGCTTTCTTCCTCTTCTGGTTTAATTCGGAGAGTGTAAACAAATAAAAATACTGAAAGAGCTGTTAAAGATGCAATTGAAACTAAGAAAAGTAAGGTACCTAAGAATACACTAGCCATTATTGTCAGTTAACGTGTATTTCAAGCTCTATTAAAAATTTTCTGGATTTAGGGATTTAGTTTATTTAGAAAAATGCTTTTAGTTATTTCAAGTAATTCATCTACTTCTTGAGCTATAATATAGGCTATAGCTTCATATCCTGGACCACTAGTATCTAAAATAACTTTTATTTGTGAAAAGTTACAATGTGACTTCAAACTGTTTAAAGTTTCATTCCATTTTGTATCCAAGAACATTGTTTCTATGAAAGGTGTATTGTAATTTTCTAGCTTCATTTTTAGCTCTGTTCTGTTTTTTATAGAAAAGATCCATTTAATTTTTGGGTTTATTTTGTGAAGCCAGATTAGTAAAGTAGACATAGTTTTGGAGAAACCAAACTCTGGTAAACTAACAGTTTTGATGTCATCTTTCACTTTAATTATTCTTCCAGGAAAACTTGCAACATCGTCAAGGTATTCAGCTTTTTCGCGACATGTTGCTAGTTGAGCCCCAATTTCAGGAATCCAGTGTGAAATATTATCAATTTCCTTAATATTAGTTAGTGTTACTTCTAATGATTGTAATATTTTTACATTCTCTAATGACTGTAAACTTTCAATATCACCTCTACAAATTGTACATCGCTGTATTGTAGCTATTGCTGGTAAAAGTTTTTTATGGATTGAGCAAAGGATGTTATCCATCCTTAGCTTTTTGCATCTTGTACAAATTGTTCTCATAATAGTTTCTAGATCATTACCTTTAACAAAATCAGATGTCATTCTTTCTGCTAATTCATCTAAAATTCCTGTAATTGTGCTGATATCCGTCTCATCTAAAATCCCTGCAATAGGGCTTTTATCAGTCTCATCTAAAGTTTTTCTAAGATATGACGCAACTACTGGCTGTTTTACTCCAAGAAGTAACGCGATTTTCGTTTGTGGATATCCTCTCATGCTCATTTTCTGTGCTATTCTTACTCTCAAACCTGGAAGAAAGGTGTTCGCAACATATTCGCAAGGGAATCTCATTTTATATCACTTTATAGGGGACATATATAATTTGGACACAAATCTTTATGAATGTTGTGTAACAAAGAACTCTGATAATCATGAAAAGAGCGTTAATAGTATGCTTATTCATATTTTTGTTCTTAATTCCGCTATGCTATAGCACTCCTATAAATACCTCTGCTGCTACTGACTACAAGTTAACAATTTATACTTATCAATCCCTGTTAAATGAACCTGTTTCTTTTGATTTAGTTGGTGCTTTCTCAAACCATAGTGGGATTCCAAAAGAAGAAATCCAGCTGTTGCGGTTAGATGATTCTAATCAAATTTTATCTAGAGCTATATTAGAGAAAGACAATCCTACTGCTGATGTTCTCATTGGTCTTGATAATATACTTGTATTCAAATCTAAAAGTGAGAATATCTTAAAATCCTATAATTCTCCAGTTCTCTCAAATATCTCTTCAAGTTTAATCGAGAATCTCGATCCTGACCACTATTTGCTACCTTATGATTATGGAGTCATTGCTTTATGGGTTGATACTAATAGATTGAATGTTTCTACAGTTCCTGAATTAGATTCTCTAACTTTAAATGATATTTTAGATTTAGATCTTGACAAGAAAATGGTAGTTGAAAATCCGATTTTTAGTTCGCCAGGTCTTGGATTCCTTCTTTGGACAATAGCTGTCTTAGGAGATTCTAGCTTGGATATTAGTGGTTTATTAGAATCTGATTGGAGAGATTGGTGGGAAGAAGCTAATAAAGATTTAAGAATTGCTTCTAGTTGGAGTGAAGCTTTTGACATTTGGTATTCTGAAGAAGCAGATAGACCAATTATGATAAGCTATGGAACAAGTCCTGCTTATAGTGCATGCCTTTACGATGACTATTCAGCTGTTGCTTATTTAACTCACGAAAATAGTTCAGATAATTCCTGGTTGCAAATAGAAGGCTTAGGATTGGTAAATGGTGCACCTAATGAAGAAAATGCTAAAATGTTTATTGATTGGTTCTTAAGTAAGGAACTACAAGATAAGATAGCTACTCATAATTGGATGTACCCAGCAAATAAATATGCGGAGGTTCCTGAATGTTTCGCTAACTCTGCTATTAATCCTGATACAGTTGATATACTAAACAATCTAATTTCTTTAGAAATTTTAGAGAATAATCTAGACTTTTGGCTTGATGAATGGGAAGAAATCTTTGCTGGAGAAATACCCTATTCGGGACTGGTTATAACATTTTCAGCTTTGTTTGTAACTGCATTCATTTATCTCAGAAAGAAGAAAAAGCAATAAATATAGGTTAAGCAAGGTGATGACATTTCCTTCATTTAGCCTTAAGAAGAGGATCGGAACAAAGGATGAGGTACTAAACAAAGTAATCATTGCTACAGCTTCTTTAGTTATTGTCCTCTTCTTTCTGCTTTTCTTCTATGTACCTTTAACAAAAATATTGAAATTCTCTTTTATTGAGCAAGGCAAAATAACTCTAGAATACTTTTCAGATGTAATAAATTCTCCAATGAACAGATCTGCTTTAATTTTTAGCTTTTACCAAGCTTTTCTATCTACCATTATCTGTCTAGTTATAGGAATTCCAGCAAGTTATTTCTTAGCTAAATATGAATTCAGAGGAAAAAAAGTTCTCATAAATTTGCTCACAATTCCTTTTGTACTACCTCCAATTGTAGTCCTGTTGGGGTTCATAATTACTTATGATGCCAACGGGTGGGTGAATACTATCTGGCAAACAATTTCAGGTTCAAATAACCCTTTAATTAATATTTTTGGTTCAATTGAAGGGATTCTAATAGCGCACATTTTCTATAATATTTCTGTCATAATCAGAATAACTATTCCTGCGTGGGAGAATATCGATTATGATTTAATAGATGTTGCAAAAACTCTTGGAACAAGTAAATGGAGAAGATTTAGGAAAATAATTTTTCCTCAAATTTTCAATCACATTGTTTCAGCAAGTCTACTGGTCTTCATTTATGCTTTCAATAGCTTTGCAATTGTTTTATATCTAGGTCAAGTAAGATTTCAAACACTGGAAGTACGAATATACAAGGAAATGGTTAGATCGTTAGATTTTCAGAGTGGAACAGCTCTAGCTGTTATTCAATTAATAATAAATACTCTTATCATAGTTTTCTACCTTGTTTCAGAAAAACGGACAAGAAGAATGGCAATGGGTAAGGAAAAATCTCTTAAGAAAGAAAAGATCAATTTTCGAAAGTATAGCACTGGAAAGAAGCTTGTAGTATTTATTTCGATTATCTATATGATTTCACTTTTTATATTTACATTCGCTCCCATTCTAGCCATTATTATCGAATCGTTTAAACCGGCTGTTGAATCAGTATCTTCATTTTGGGGATATGGACAGCTTTTCTCGACTGAATATAATTCCTATCTCCATAGTGCTCCATTGCGGATGCTTCTCAACACTCTTTGGTTTGCATCTTTGAATATGATAATTACTATCCTAATCTCTCTTTCTCTCTTATTTATTATCCGTAATAGATTTCAACGATTAAGAAAATACAAGACTTCTAGGGTTGAAGGTATGATTTCATACCTTATTTTATTACCAATGGCTACTTCATCCATAACCTTAGCAGTAGGTCTATTTCTACAATTCAGAACATTCAGTTGGTATAATAACGCTGTTTGGGTTTTCATTATTCTAGCTCATGTGCTTATCAGTGTTCCTTTTGCAACTCGTTCTATTCTTGCCAGCTATAATCGAATAGACGTGGAATTACTTAATGTGGCATCAACGCTAGGAGCTTCGAGGTTGAGGATATTTGCGAAAATAGAACTTCCTCTAATATTGAAAGGTTTGATAGTAGGTGGAATCTTCTCCTTTGCTATAAGTTTAGGAGAATTTGGAGCAACAAATTTCCTTGTTAAAACTGAATATGGGACTTTATCTGTAGGAATTTACAATCTTTTTGGGAGTCACACTTTGCAACTGCCAGCAGCGATGGCGAGCATATTAATTCTTATAACAATTTTATGTTTTATAATGATTCAGAAAATAGGAGATATTGACTTGAAGGTGTAATAATGGTAAATCTTGAAATTAATGACCTGTCTATGAGATATGAAAAAAAGTACATTCTTGAAGATTTACGGTTAAATGTAGAGCATGGTGAACTTCTGGTCCTTCTGGGGGAATCCGGTTGTGGGAAAACAACTCTAATTAAAATTATAGCTGGAATTATTGAACCTGAAAAAGGAAAAATAATAATGGAAGACGAAGACATTACTCTTTTCTCCCCTCAAAGAAGAAAGATGGGTTATGTCCCTCAAGCTCAAGTTTTATTCCCTCATATGACAGTAAAAAGCAATATTTCCTTTGGTTTAAAATCTCATAAAAAATCAAAAGAAGAGATTAAAGAAAAAATCAGATGGGTAGCTGAATTAATACAAATTGAAGAATTACTAGAAAGATACTCAAGCGAAATAAGTGGGGGTCAAAAGCAAAGAGTGGCATTAGCGAGAGCTATGGCTATTGAACCTCATATGCTTCTGTTAGATGAACCTCTTTCTAGTATAGATGCAACAGGTAGAGAGTCTTTAGCATTAACAATTCGTAGGATACAAAAAGAAACTGAAACAACTACAATCTATGTAACTCATAACCAAGAAGAAGCTCGTCTAATTTCTGATCGAGTAGCAGTGATTTATGATGGCAAAGTGCAACAAATTGGAAAGGTTACGGAAATAGATAACTCTCCAAAGAATTATCTGATAGCCAAGATTATGGGATCCCCTAATGTATGGCCCATTTTTTATATCAAAGAAACAGATGAAAACACCATTCTAAATACAACAGTAGGTGAAATTAAACTTCCAAAACAAACAAATAAGAAAATAACAGGTATAAGTATCTCTCCTTCTTGCTTCAAACCTTCACTTGAAAAAAAATCTCGTACAGACTTAGAGAAATCTCAATTTATAGAGTTTAAAGGAGAAGTCAAATCCATGGTTCAAAGAGATGAAAGAACGATTAGAGCTGTAATTGAATTAGAAGGAGAAAAATTCGATTATGCAAAAATAGATGTGGATAAGGAAGACTTTGAAGATATTCTAAGTTCTGATCAAAAAATATTTCTTTATGTTGATACTTCTGAAGTAAACATACTTTGATGAAACAATAGATTAAAAACACTGCTTAGAGCCATTACTGATTTTGCTATTATCCATTCGTTTCCATGAAAATACGCATACCACCATCAATGATAGTTCCTCACTGAATGTTCTTTTGGTATTTTAATGGAAAGGAGACATCCGTATTGATTTACAACTTATCCCAAGCAATTCATACATATAATAATAATTTAGGTAATAGAACATCTAATTATGCAAATAAATTAATCAGTTTTGACTATATTAATTTCATGTGAATCTATTTCTTAAATGAAATATCTTTTAATTGTATTCTCTTCCTTACTATAACTAGAGGTATTAAAGCAACGAAGAAGATAGTGCTGAATACTAAGAAATTACTCCCTGTTTTTGATGATCCAATCACACTAACTTTTACCATATCAGATACTTTAAGTCCTGATTCATCTGTAACTGTAATTGTATAATTGTACTCTCCTTCTTCTAACCCATCTAAAGAGAAATTGAGTTGAGTATTAATTTCCCACGAACCAGCACCTATCACTTCATCATCTCTTTTGAGTTCATAACTATATGGATTTGTATCATTTGCTGACCAGATAATATAGTTCCCAGTTGTAGATTCTTCAAAAACTATATCAGGAGGTGAATTAATGGTAGGTGGCATTGTATCTTGAACATGAACAAGAACAGTATCTGAACTTGAATGTCCATAATTGTCAAAAACAATAATTGTGAAACTGTAGTCACCTTTTGCTAAATTATCAATATCATATATTATCGGTGTTCCTGATTCCCATACTCCTGTATCACATTCTGAACTATTCTGATAAATTTCGTAATAATCTGGATTCGTGTGTTCTGCTGTCCATGAAATTTCATTTCCCTCTACTCCTTCTTCATAATTGATATCATCCGGATTACTCAATAGTGGTGGTTCAGGATCATTGATTGTAATATCTACACACCAAGTCCAACCGTCATCAGTAAAAGGATCTCCCAAACCAACATCTTCCCAAAATTCGGAGCCTATAAAGACTGAAAAAGAATCTGGAGTAATAAATGATGGTGTAAAATACCACTCAACTTCATATGTGTATCCTTCTGTGTTTATCATTCCCCATTCAGAATCAGCTCTGATTTCATACCCGCTTCCATCGTCAAATAAAATTGATAAAACTATCTCATGAAAATCGTACATACCAGATCCAAAACTGTTTACCTTGATTCCAATATACATGTAATAAGTACTATCACGTGTCCAAGAAGTTGTATCAAGTTTTAGATAAAGATCGTAACTTGATCCTCCTGATGATATTTTAGGTGTTGTATAAGTTACTGCATAAGTAGGAACAATTTTAGGTGATTGAAATACTACAATAGAAATTAAAAGAACTAATAGAAGTTTTTTAGTTTTTAATAATTCCATCTGTTAAAAGCGCAGTTGTAAATATAAAAGGATTTTGGAAAAATACAGAACTCAAAGAGTAATGAAAATAATGTAGTTGTAAAATTCAAAATAGAAAAGTAAAGAGGAATTTCAATTAATTCCAATCTTTGCTACTAGTTTCTTATAGCTATTACTTCGTAATCCATATCTAGCAATTTCAATTAGAATGCACAGACCTATAGTAAATCCTAGTATGTACAACCAATCTTCACCTGTGAGCAGATAAGCTACATCAAATTCTTTGAAAC
>BPTO01000044.1 GCA_023705985.1 Candidatus Heimdallarchaeota archaeon
AATTGGTTCTGAAAGTTATACACTTGAATCTACTTTGACAAGTATAGCAATTGTATATGAATATGTTAGGCATGAGACATGTGGTGGGGGCACTGTTGACGACCCATACAAGAGAGTAATGCAAGTATGTGTAACTATCCTGATGGATAACCTATTTGCTGAGATTAGTCATCCAGGTACTGCTACTTTAGAGGTAACAGAACTGAAACAGGTAGTTGAAATTCTTGATGGTCGCACTTGTGTAAATTATACACCTCTCGAATATCTCCCAGATCCGATTACATTATATATTGATGACCTTAATCCTCCAAACCTATATCTTGATCCTAATCACCCTCTACCTAATACTTACTTCTGGGGTGGTTCAACAACCGTTGAATTTTATTGTAAAAGTGATGATACTGCCTTTTATACAGATATTGTATGGTTCTGTTGGAGACCTTATGTAGGTGATCCTGATGCAGTTTATGACCCTTATAATCCATACCCTGCCTTTACCAGAGTTGTAATGACTGATTTAGTGTCACCCGTTTTTACTTTCAAAGTTGAATTAGATACAAACATTCTAGGACCTAATGGTATAGAATACTATTTCTCAGTTGTTGATTATGGATGTTCTTATACTGTACTTGATAATTACGGTGTAGGAT
Organism: Candidatus Heimdallarchaeota archaeon; assembly: GCA_023705985.1. Lineage (GTDB taxonomy): Archaea > Asgardarchaeota > Heimdallarchaeia > Heimdallarchaeales > Heimdallarchaeaceae > 18H4-34. Next base: position 651 of record BPTO01000044.1, read on the forward strand.
ATAGCCAAACAGGTAGTGAACCACCTATTTGGGAACCAATTATTTGCGCTTCTCGTTCTTATGGGGCTATTCATCTCGGTGTCGGTGGTGTAAGCACTACAACAGGAGATATTGAAATTGATAATCATGCAGAATTATCTTTTTGTATTTCTTCACAGTTTGGTTTTCTTGAGTATGCAACTTTAACTACTAGCTTAACTTATCTATATGATAATGAAATAGCAATTACTCTTGAGTATTGGGCAGATTGGGATACTACTAAAAGCCACACACGTACAGCTGCTATCAACGATATCTCAACAAACTATGCAGGAAATTATTTGTATATCACCATTGATTTACATGAGGCTATCTGGTGGGATGGTTCTATTTATCAGCCTGATACAGTTTGTGAATGGAATTATGACCTTACTGTAACATATAGATGGGAATATAGTGATCACATAGGTGTGTTTTATACAGACACAGCAGAATTTTCATCAGGAACATCTCCATGGGATGTAATAACATTTAGTGACAGTGCTGAACCAAATACCTTCTACCTAAGTTTTAGTGACCATAATGGAGGAGACCATTGTATAGATGATACTTACAAAGTTTTTTACAAAATCTACGAAGCTAGTGCATATACTGTTGATTTAACAATAACAGACATGACTACAGGCTTTTTTGTAACATTTAACGACCTACATTCCGTTCACAACGGTTTTGCGTATTTCGATGAATACTATATACTTACAGATTTGTTTTCAGGAAATGAAGCTGTCAGTGGAGGGGACATGATTCAAATTTCAATTACAGTCACACAAAATGATGGAGGTGCTTCATCGTGCACTTACTCTGTTATTATAACTTTGGACGATACACATGCTCAACAATTCGTTTCCGCAACGTGGAACCTTGATACTACTACAAAATATATTTATGATCATCAAAATGAATTTAAGAACGTGTTCTATTTTGAAGTCATTGTTAATGATCCAGATACTCATTGGTCACAACATCAGCAGGTAAGAATTGATTATATTTTTACACCTTATCAATATAGTTCTTCTTATGGCTATATTCGTTATAGTTGGTATGGTTCTAAAACACAAGTAGATACTTATACTTCTAAATGGCGTTTCAGTATGTTACCTAGTTATAGGAAGTTCCATAGTGGAAGTACAAATATTTATCCAGTAGATGGTAGAGCAGATATCAAGATCTATTATGCGGGTGGGTCTTCATCTATACAATGCCAACTAATACATTTCATATCTGATAATGCACCTGATTTCTATCCAAACTCGCTTTATTTAACATCTACAACATTCGGTAATACTGCATCTTTTACTTTAGAGTACGAAGATAATGCACCACCAGAAAATTTCATCAGTTGTCCAGGTGGTAATACAAAATTACAGTATAAATACGGCAGTTCTTGGGTTAATCTTAATGGATACAGTTATTCTGGCACAAATGTAGGTGGTGGGAATATTTTCCATTACATAGTTTATCTCATGGAGTACAATTATGGATATAGACCCGATATTACACTAACATATAGATATAAAATCGATTCAGCTAACCATTATGGTAGCGACATATGGTACAGTGCCACACAAGACTTCGTCTGGTATGATGGTGATGATCCTGTTATCGATAGTTGGACAGGTACACTTCCTCCCCAACCAAAATATACTTCTGTTCCCATCTACGCAGATTTATCCGATAATGTAGGAATCGATTATGCTCAAGTTAAATATTATTGGACTTTTCATGGATCACCTACCAGTCCTTACTCTGTAACAATGTCCAAAATTTCAGGTTCATATTGGGATGGTACTTGGCGTGGTTATATCCCCGGGGCACCAGCAGGTAAAACAGTTTATTTCACTATTTATGCGGTAGACACTTATGGTAACGACGATTATCCAGGTTCGGGAATTACTTGGCATTATTATATCACTACATTTGGTGATGGAGGTTTTGTACAGTGTCCGTCAATACCTAAGATGTCTCATAATTCTATAGATTCTTCTCATAGTGTAGATAATATCTTTAATACTGTCCCAATTGTTCCAATTGAGTGTTCTTACGATGAAGATGTAGAAAATGTTCTTGTTACTTTCAGTGTTCCAAAATATATAACGTCATATATGCCTATGGGTATAGTTGTTGGTTCATCTGCTAGTAGTATGGACACATTTTTACCTCTTACAAGAATTGTAGGAAATAAATGGGTCACTACTGTATCATTAAACAAATTACCTAATAATTGTGAATTGTTTGCAGATATATACTCCTTTAGGGCTACTGATGGTAAAATCGTAACTTACTCTGATGAGTTCAATATATCACTTTTCAATTTTCAATTAGAGCCTGATATAAGTCCACCTACTGTCTATATAGCAAAACAAGAAGCAGGTAATAAATACATAATTGACGTTACCACTTCTTCAGATAGCGGAATATACAAGATTAGACTTTCACTTAAATATGGTAACGATAGTAAGTGGATAACAATAGATAGATATTACGAGAAAAGCTTGATATACATTTTTTATCCCCAGAAGAACGTTACTGTTTTTGCTGAAGTATGGGAAAACAACATTAACCAACTTTATGCTTCCACGAAGAAGATTACAATAGAACCTGTCGTTGAGGACATAAGCAGTAAAAATGATTATGTTAAAATATTAATCCCAACATTAATAGGGGTAACTATTTCTGTAGCTTCTATTTCACTTATTCTTACAAAAAAATTGAGACCTAAAGATATTAAGCTTTTTTTAAGGAGGATGATTAAAAAATGAAAAACATTGGAAATATTATTGCGAAAAATAGAAAAAAAGGTATAATAAGAACATTTTCTGTAATATTGATTTTATTTGTAACACTATCTAGTGTGTCACAAATATTGTGTGAAACAGGTTTATATTCAACAAATGAGTATTATTTTGTTCACGATATACTTTTTGAGAATGAGGAATATAAAGGATGGATGAGAAACAGTCTTTCAACAAAGTATAATTGTTTGATTTTATCCGATGATAAATCCACTAAAAAATCGGTAGATATAAGCCTATGGAACGGATATTCTCCTCTTTTACTAACTGTATTAACAAACACTGAAACGTCTGACCCCATTGATAAAATGCTTATTTATGATAGCAACACATCACAATTAATATATGAAGAAACAAACTTTAACTCTCTTCGTTCAGTTAGAATAGACTATTACATCTTTCCAAATGTTGATTTTGTAACTATCGAAATAATCGATAATGATGAGAATCTTTATGATGTTTCAGTTAAAGAGGTTTCATTATATACTTCAGCACTTCATCAAATTGACCTTCTCACAAAAGAAACGCTTTCTGAAGATATATATCCTCTTGCTAGAGGACTAACTTCTGAGATAGGATATGTTACTGGAGAATATCTTGGACATAATGCTAGAGTTGTAAAAACCAATGGTATTCAAGCAAGTTGGAAAGAAATGTCATTTTATTTTTGTGTTCCTTCTGTATATAACCCAACGTTATCTTATCTGTTCTCCTCTTTTACTGAGAGTCTCAATACAACTTTTAAAATAGAATTCGATATTTTTGATTTAGATAATCGAGGTGGATATATCAATATTGTTTCAGAATATGAATATGTTGATGGTTACCCTGCAGTTAATAATATAGATTTATCAGCATTTGCTGGTCATTATGTAAATCTTATAATAAAACTCTCATGGTGGAATAATATTGATCTTACCGATAATGGGTTAATATTACACTATTTATTCATTGATGGAGAAATATTTGATGATTATTATACCCCTGGAGAAACTATTCAAGCTGAAGATTATTCAAAGTCGTTATATAACTCCATAGTCAAAGAAATAGATGATTTCGTTTATGATGACAGTTACGGATATTCTTCTTATACTAATCCTACTTTAATGATAGACAATAATATAGATGGAGGGTATGTGTCTTATTTAATCCAAAACACTATTCCTGTTTATACTTCTTCATTTGAAACCTACAATTTAGATGATTGGGAATATAATGAGAATTTTACACACATCTCTGATGGTGTTTTAAAAACCGATACACTTTCTGACTATTGGAATACAAACGCTCATTTAAATGAAGAATTTAACGATTCATTTATAGCTACATTTGAATTTGAAATCACTGAATATACTGATTCTTTCCAATCAATTTTTGGTATATGGTTTAATTATAACAATCAAACGAATGATGGCTATCTTCTAGAGTTTGGTATTGGTGGTTCAAATGATGGTTTCATAAAACTTTGTAGGAAAAATAATGGTGCTACTACTATATTATATGAAAGACAAGAAACAATAACAAAAAACTTTGTTTATACTGTTTCGATAGTCTATAGTGAGTATAGTATATCTATTCTAATTCCTAATTCTGAATCAATTAATCTAATTGATACTTCCTTCAATAAAGGATATATTGGCATCTATTCACAATACATCGATGTTAATGTCAATAATATAGAGATAGAAATGAAAGATGACTTCGCAGCTGACAGACTACATCTAAGAGCTATGAATGCTGGACCTGAAGATGTAGAAGTAGCTTTTTACATTGATAATATTGATGGTACAGGTCTAAGTAGAAGGTTAATAGCTAAAATGAACATAGAACATGGAAAAGGACTTAACCAATACATTACACCAATTAACCCTGAATATCTAAACTTCAGAGCTATTCTTACAATAGAAATCATAACACCTTTCATTTGGCCTATTTATCTTGACACTATAGGTTTTACTGGTGCTACTCCTTTTGGAAATTCAAGATTTGCATGGGATTACTATAGAAGAGGAACAGCAACCTATATTGATCATGACATGTTAATATATGCTGGAGATGAACCTTCAGGATATGTTTCGCCTTTTGACTACACTGATTCTACTAATGAAATTTATTATCCAAAATTCTCAACTCAGACTTGGCAAACAGTTTATAATGATTATTGTGGAGAAATAGCTTCAAATATAACTAATTTTGGGGATTGGGAAGGTGTACCTACAGGTGAAACACAACTATCTTTTGATTTTAATAAAACAAGTATAGAAACCTATGGATCACAAATTTATATTGACTTTAACGTTGCAGGCGATGTAAAAATTGAAATAACCTTTACTGCTCAAGAAATCTCTTCCTCTGACATTATACAATTAGGTTTAGTTATTGATAAGGATGAAACATTTTTAGCTGCTGGTCGAAAGGGTGACCGCTATTATATTTTGGTCGATGGATATGAGAGATATATTCAAGATACTACTAGTTTTAGTGGAGGTCAATTTACATTTAAACTCACAAAAACTAATGATTCTATCAAATTTGAAATGTCTGGTACAACTATTTTTGAAGTGGAACTAGACGAACCATCTTTATATCAACAATCAAAAATGATGGAGATAATTTTAGGTACTGAAGATGGTTTTTCAATTGCTATAGGAACTGTAACAGCTTCGTATAAGAATGGCTATACTATTTTAAGGCACAGAATATTTGAAGAACGATTCAATGATAATTTGTCACAATGGTCGTTAAATACTGAAAATAATGACAAAGTTACATTATCTAACTCCCAATTGATACCTTCATTTGATTATGGTACGGGGTGGCACGGTATAGAACTTACTCATGAAGAAGCTTTTTCTCCTAACTTAATTATTGAATATGGTTTTGATGTACTACAAGAATACCCTGCATTTAAAGGAAAACAAACATTTATTCTTAGATCTGGAGGAAACGATGTCATAACAATTACTTTGCAAGATGCTGAAGAGAATTCAAAGGCTACATATCTTATGATACATCACGGTGAAACCATTGTTTATCAAAACATAATAGAGAACAAAATACTAAACTATGTTATCAGGATAGTAAAAGAAGAATATGATTGTAAAATAAGTCTTTATGATAGGAGTTCATGGAGCGATTTAGTTACTGTGGATTTATCTTTTAGTGAACTTATCTTCGATGAAATGAAACTTAAACAAGAAGCTTATGAGAATACTCCTTACATCGATGCTTATGTTAACGATCTTATAATTGACGAATATTATTATAAGATGGGTTATGAAACATCTTCCATTAACACAATATTCAATGATGATCTTTATCCAGCATGGTTATCAGGTATATGGGAAGAAACATATACTAACTGTGCAGAAACAGATTTTTCAATTAGCAATAAAGATGACTTATTATATATTATTCCCACTAATCCTTCACTTACTACAGCAAATGTAACATTTACTAGAAATTTCAATGCCTCTGATACCGATTTCACAATTGATATATTAATGAGTGCTATTGCCAACTTGAATACCGGACAATTTAGGCTTTTATTGAATAATGAAACACTTAAACTTACAGTTGTTTTTAGTGGAACAAATATGGTATTCACTTTAGAGTATAATATTGATACAAATACCATTACTCTTGATAAAACTATATTTAATTACAATACACTACGAATAACAAAAAGTGGAACATCTGTTGTGCTATATTCGGACATTTTACATTTATATTCGCTTGAACCCATGATTTCAATAAGTTCAAACAGTGAGGCGATAAACAATATTAAACTTGAGATTACCACAAACCCTTCTAATAATCCTATTACCTTCGCCTTTGGAAATGTTGTTTTTAGTGACAGTGCTGCTAACGCTTATTTATCTCCTTGGTCTGATGGACATACCATTATTAATGACCATTTTCAAACCTTGAATTGGGATGTAAATGGTATTGGATATTATACCAACAGTTATTCACTTATTGATGGAACAAAACTTCTAACTGATTTTTTAGTGAACAAAAGTAATTGGTATGGCAACACTTACTCTTACAAACACTCGTTCCAGAGAGATTTCTATTTTGATATAAGATTATCTTTTCTACTTGATGGTTCGGAAGGAAAAATATCTTTAGTATTAGAAAATTCCATCCGTCATCACAATTTATTCCAACTAGATATAATATCCACATCTCAAAGTAGTATAGAAATCATTTTATTAATTGATGGAATTAAACAAGATACATACGTTACAAGTCAAAAACTTGATCAAAACGTTTTTCGTATTGAACGAATAGGGAATACTCTTTCCATATACAGCGATATTTCCGATAATCAACTCAATAAAATATTCGAATATACTAACGAAATAGAATATATTAATATTGATAGAATAAAACTCAAACAATTAGCTAAAAGTTCCACAGCTCATGCGATGTTAATTGATGCAATTTATCTTAATGCAAGAAATATGCCTGTTTCTAACCCTGTTCCTCCAACAACTGTTGCAGAATTTGTTCCAAGAATATATGAAACTGATTTTGTAACTATGGATGAGTGGAAAAGTCATACATATGGTGAAACATCAACAGATGATGTTCCCTTTTCTCATTCTGTAGGGCTTAAAACTCTATTCAATTTCAACACTCCTTCAGAAGGACTTAGAGGTAGAAGTTATTTCAAAGATATTATTTGTGTCGAAGATTTTATCTTATCTTTTAAACCCTTAGTCGATCTTGAATATAATAATATTGGAATTTTAAAAATTGAACTCTTAGATAATTCTTACCAAACAGTATTTACGATATTAATGGTGTTTAATGACACTTTACAAGTTGATATCTATCTATATGACAAACTTGTCTTTTCTTACGAAGACGATGGAATAACAGAGGTAAATAAATGGTTTAGGTTTGCTAGAAAGGGAGATAATCTTCTTTTTGCTATTTGTAGAGGAGATTATTTCATACCTGTATCAGAAACATTTGATTATGATTTAGAATCTCTCCCTTCATTACATTCTGACATTTTTGGATTACGAATCACTCAAGCTGCTCCTTATACTGGAATAATTACACCAAACGAATTTATCATCAGTAATATCATGATTAATACTGCTCAACAAGATGAGACGGGATTATTAAGTAGGGAAATACCCACAGAACAAAACTTTATTGCTTCTTATGATATGTGGATAGAGGAAGAAACAAAATTAAGCATAACTGCTTTGTCAAACTATTATTCTTTTGAAAATATCACAGAAAGGTTACAGTTGTTAGTATATTTGCTACCTATCGGAGAGTCTTTTGATATCAATAGTGCTTATTTTGTTGGGGGTATAATTTTCTTAGATAATGATATTGACACTTACACTCATTCATTAATGATTGTAGGGTACACAGGATTGTTCGAGGTAATAATATGTATTGATAGAATGATCCCCATCAGTCTTTACATGTTGGAAACAAGTTATCCTCAATCATGGGCAGAGGCTGAAGAGGATTATGTTTATTCTTCTGATATGTTTGGATGGGAAGAAGAGTTCGAAGGCTATCTTTCTCCTACTGGGTGGGATGAGTCTGTGTGGACAAAAGAGATTTTTCTTTCTCAACAAACACTTAGCAGTTCACTTTGGACATCATCTGGAATGGAAATTCATTTTTCTAATAATCTTATGATTATTGATCACACAACTACACAAACGTGCCAAGCAACTTTACATATCCCTCCTCTTAATGTAAGTGATTATCCCTTTTTCTCCTTTGATATTATGACAGAGGAAAAATTCCCTGAAGGAACAATTTATCTTGTTATCGAAAACATGACATTTGATATAACTCCAAATATTGATACTACATTAGGTTTTGTTTCAATTAAGAAAAACCTTTACGAGATCCTTTATCCCTTCACAAATAATCTCTTAGGGGAAATAACAATTAAGGTTACATCTCCATGTAAAATCTTTCTACGCAACTTTATGATATACAAAATCTATGGATATAATTACTGCCATTACGACGATTCTTCTGTTGTATCAACTGTTGACTCAATAGCAGATGTTGGAGTGCACTATAGTACTAATACTATTTTGACGTTTTTGCTTGGAAGTCATTGCACACCTGAAAGATATGCTGAAGAACAAGATTTTGTTACAATGGTCCAATCACTTTATGAAGTCCCAGTTATTTCTTTCGACTCTGATGATCCTGAATTTATCCAGTGGTTTAATAATTCAATTAACATTAATAAGCGAGTTATCCTTACTATTTTTGATGAGATTCCTACAAAACTTATAGAAGAATATTACATTTATGACCATTTTGGAAGACCTTTCATTACAACTCTTTTGGAAGAATGGCAATATATTGGAAACTACTTGCTATGGGTAGGTACAGAACCCTTTATGAGAGGAGTTGATGAAGACGGTTCGCTTCATTTACTCACATACGATAATTATAAGAAATTTAGCGGGAGACTAATTGATTCTGCACAAATAGGTGGTTCTGTAGCGATTAACATTAGTTCGTTTGGTATGGATATAGGTATGGATCAATATGAAGCTACTTGGTTAGTTAATGCTTCAAGTCTTCCATCATCAATGGGAGAATGGGTTGGAGGATATGTCAATCTTGAAGGTGTTGAATACAATGAAACTGAACATGGAGACTTAATAACCACTAACCCTCTAATGTTCTATGAAAATTGGCTTTCCACGTTCATTGGATATGGTTATGGATTCATGGCTCAAACAGATATCACTATATTCATTTGTTTGTTAGATAAAGTCTTTATACCCCCTACCGATGATGACGTAATTTTCGGTAACCTTCTTTTAAGAGGTCCCATTAAACTTGAAAAAGAGTTCAGTTTTACTAATCCTTACAAATTCATGTTTGTTGGCACTTCCGATAAGGTTATTTTCGAGATTGAAAGTCAAAATATCTCTTTTGTTACTAGTGATGTAATTGAATTGAGTAAATACGACATTCAACAAATTAGCGGATATTCTATTGTAGTGAATGAAACCATGATGGTTTCCATTGATGAAATATCTTTTATCACTGAAAATATAGACACTTCTCCACATATCTTTAATTTTGATGAACCTGATAAATTAGAATATGAACATAACTTCGTCCCAACTTCAGGTGATTTTATGTATTCGAATAGTGATTATGTTCTTGTTCAAAACAGTTCAACGGGTTATTCTTCTGCTTATCTTAACACTCAAAGCTATGGTGATTGTGTTATACAACTTGAAATGGGGGTATATCCGAGGAATTATTACAATTCTACTGCAGGAATAATGATTAATATCCCTGAAAGCGATCCAGATAACTTGTTCTTTGACTCCATCTTCGTCGGTTTTACTGTAAAAGGCTACAGTTATGATGATTGGACTTATCCTGTGTCATTAATCGTTGCAAGATATTATTCAGATTCATCATATGATATCCTGTATCTAAATGAAATAACTAAACTTGGTAATTCGATGGATGGTAATAAAGATATACTAACTCCCTTAAAACTTACAATTGTTAAAACTTTTTCAGAAACAGGAATAAGTCTAAATATCTTCGCTAAGACTTATAGAACTTATCTCAGACATTATATTGAACCATTTAGTGGATGGCAAATTGAAGACGATGGAATATATGAGCGTAATAGCGCTTGGTTCGGTGATAATAGTAAAATAGATTACGACATGCGAAGTATAGGACAAATAGGTTTGTATGCTAACAACACTATTTTCACTTACAATTATCTTTCTATCTCACCCCTTTTGGCTAACGATTCAGGAGATTATGTCACCCTCAATAGTGGCTCAAGCCATGTTTCAAGTGATGGATTGTGGTTAGATGGAACTATTGAAACACCTTATCAAGATAATGTCGATACAAACTTTATAATTTCAATCCTTAATCCTCAACAAAATATTGTTTCCTTCGACAAAGAAAAATACACTAAAATTACTATTGAAAATAACGTTGGTCAGAAAAGGGAGATTATTTTCAGTAGATATGGATGGGGAACCTATGTTGCTGATCATCTTTATAGCTTAGATTTCTTTGGTTACATAACTGTTGATGCCTTTTATGAGACTAATCCTAACGAATATGATAAACCCTATTTTGTTGCTGTTAGTGTAAATCACGGAGATGTGATTTTTACTGTCTGGAAAGCCGGTGATTATGAACATCGGGAAACTAAGTATTATACAGGCATGTATGGAATGAATTCCGTTGCAGATGTAAGATTATCAATTTCAACTGTTAATAGTTTAGCATATATTGATTACATTTCCAATGGAAAAATGCAAGCTAGTGACTTGGTCTACGCTTATGGTAGAGGACTATGGGGTGCTGGAGAAGTTTCTTACTGGTTGAAAGGGGATAGCAAATATTCCTTATTACTAGATGTGAGCTCTATCTCTTCTACTTACACCATGTACAATGCAACACTTAATATTTTTAATACTCTATTCCTTATGAATGGTACCACTGATGCAAGTTTTATTAGTTCTTATAATAGTTTAAATCTGTTCAACATCTCTATTATTGATAATTATCTCTATTTCAACAATAGTTACTTAGATTTTATCTTTTTAAATGAGCATTTTTACGATCTATCTTATTCTTTCAATCAAACACATCAAGAATTAACAATTATCGACACGACCAAAAACTCACAAGAACCTATAAGTTGGTCTTTCACTGAAAACACTACCCTTATTGAAGGATATCTCTACGATATTGAAATATCTGCTACTAAAGGAATGCTCTTTCTAGCAGAAGTTATTATTGATACTCTCAATAGTTATTTCACTACTTGTAATATGGATAATTGGGTATATGACACCCAACTTAATGAACCCCTCTTCTCTAATGATTATTCCAATACTACATGTTATTTACAAGTTTTTGCCAACCCCTTATTAGGTCCTACAAAGATAACTGTCTATGGTGATGGACAATTAATAGGTGAAAAAATGGTTAAATATTCACCTATGGCAAGTTTCCATCCAATATTAATAAGTTTACAAGATTTTGATACTGTAGGGTTACATTTGTATACTTTACATTTTGATAACCTTATTGAACTCGATAGGCTAGCTTTAGGAGAGTCTATACCAATATCCGACTGGTTGTATACAGCTCCTGATGAAGATGTAGATGAGTTAGTCGATTCTATATATAAAATAGATTTTAATTCGCCTGAAGAGTATATTGTCTCAATTGTAAATGATGAAACAATGGGGAATGTAACAGAGTTATTCAACGGTGATAGTTATAATGATTTCATTCTTGACATCAAACCTGCTACAGCATTAGAGATTTACTACAAGATCCCATATGGTGACAACATCATTATCTCTATTCCTGCTCTAGCTATGTATATTAATGATTATAACTACGATTCAAGGAATCTCTTAATTGAACTTGTTCTTTCAGGAGATAGTTCACTAGATAAGCAAATTTACACTGAAGGTTTTACTGATTATCAACTCCTAAGAATCTATGATACTATCGTTGATGATGATTCTTGGCACCATTATCAATCTCTTTTTACTACTTATCTTCAATATGTTGAATATCTTCCTGTTGGAGAATCTAAATTAATTGATCTCCTCACAGAATTAGATGCATCAGAACCCATGGCTTTAGTTAAAAATTGTTATACTATAGCTAAATATACCTCTTTTGGAAGTTACCCTCTCTCTATTACAGCAAATACTGGTTCTTCTATCTTTGTTGATAACTTTGCTCTCTATGTTCCTCCTGCAGCTGTTTGGCCTTCAGAAGATTTAGAGAGCGTATCTATGCCTGTTGCCTCGCACTGGAATGCGCTTTCTTCAAATAACCTTGGAAGAATTGATTTCACTGATTTGTTCAATATTTATCCTGGGAACGATACTTCCTTCTATCTCTCGTTCACAACTAAAACTGTCTCTGAATGTTATGGTTCACTAGTCATTAATACTAATATGGAATTTGAACTACTTATCCCAACCATGTATTCTTATCAACCACCTATTCTGGGAGAATATGATAATGTAATACATGTTCTTCCAATTCATGTCTATGGTGGGTTATCCAGGTTTATCTTCCGAGTCATGAATCATGGTATGCAGAATATCTCTCTTGATACCACTCTATTCTTCCAAGTAGATGTTATTCTTGATCATGTCTTTCTCCCTCAATTAAACTCAATTGAACTACAGAGAGATGAATTAAATAACACCTTCATACCAGAATATGTTGTCTCTACACCTAGTACTTGGATTGATATGGAAGGAGAATGGGCACCCAATGGTTCTCCATGGATCAATTTCTATGATAATAATTCTATGTCTTTTGGAATTTATGATTTCTTACAACGAGCTGTTCCTCTTCCCGGAGATATATTAGTTAACAATGTTTCAAAAGCAGAAGTATATTTTGAGCGCTCTAAAATTAACGAGTTTGGAAATATTATGTCTCTTGGAGATATCGAAGAATATGATAACAATTCTCAAATTTTATGTACTTTCTATCTCTACCTTTTAGCTGATATTGTTGATCCTTACTCATTTATTCTACATTCTAACTTAAACATTGATCATCTTGCTGCTATTTTTGTTGATGGTGTCGCTATTCATTATCCCACAGCATATAATAGTACTTCTTTTGATACTTTGCTTCCTATTACAGATACTAATGATAAATTCAAACTTGAAATAACGGGAGAACCTTATTCTATTTATGATTCTTATCTCGGAGACTCTTTCAATACCTCTTGGCATAGAAAAGGTTTCCATTCTTTCAGTTTCTTCCTAAATAGAATTAATAGTGAAACTCTCAACTTCTCTATATCTATTGAAGGATTAACTGATGCTATTATACCCTTTGCTGGTCCTACCGATTATAGTCTTGACCTTTCTGAAAAACTCTCACAAAACAGGTTATACCTAGTTCTAGATGAATATAAAGGTGGATTAAACATCCCCTATTCTTCTACTACCGACGTTGCTAGACGACCTTATACTTCTAAAGATTATCTCTATTCCAGTGTCAATTACGATGGTTTCATGTTTCATGTTACAAGAATGGTGTGGATAGGTGTCGCTGATTATGATGATACGGATAAGGTTGGATATGTTGTTGCAGCAATTATTTATGATCAATCCACCAACCATGAAGCTCAAGAGATATATATTCAGAAGGTAGAAGTTCAATCTACTGCTCCTTGTGGTCTTGAAACTAACTCTTTAGCGAAAATGAAGAGTTTAGGGTTAGAATCTTCTACTTACAATTCACATATTTTAGATTATACTGAGATTTTTGTTTCTCAAGCTGTTAATACTATTACAGGTGAAAGCTCTAATGTTTTAACACTTCAGGAAAGTGATTTCAATATTCAAAGTATTGGAAGCAGTGTGAATATTGAACTTCAAAATGTTGTAGATATTGAAATCTGGGATGTAGGCAAGCAACATGTTCATTTGGGAATTAAGGATAGTTTTACAATTACCATTAAGAATGGTTCCTTCACTGATTTTTCCGGCTCTCAGATGCGAATAACTCTCCATAATAGAGTTATAACTATTAATTTGCTTACTAAACAACTACATATTCTATATGGAAGTAATGCTCTCGCTTATGAAATAGGTAAAGCTTCAATATCTATCTCATATTCTTACGGAGGTGCTATTTTAAGCTCCACTGGTTTGTTTATTATTACTGATATCACTGTAGATGATGTTGATTCACGACCTCTTTCTTCATCACAAGCTCTATCAAAAGCTTGTATGACACTCAGTGAATATCTTGCAAGTATCGACTATTTTGGTGCTTTCATAGCTTTAAGTAAGTCTCTTTATAGACAACTACATGATTTTATTCAACGAGAAATCCTCTGTCCTATAAAACAAGTTTTTAACGCCTTTAAATTCATCTTTAATGAATTATTCACTCCTAATAGCACTTTCTGGCAGAACATTTGGGAACATAAGGATGCTTATGCTATTATGGCAGGATTAATGTTTGTTACTTATCTTGTAGGATTTGTTGTATGTCCATACTTAGCAACCATTGGACTACCATTTATGGGAATGATAGGCAGTGCTTTTGTTATAGGTCTATGGATTGAAGGAGCTCTCATTGTAGGGATGATCGTTCTAGATATGCTCAATTATCCTAATTTCATAGCTGAGGGGTTAACTTACCAATTCCAAGTTATGATTGATAAAATAGTTGCTTGGTTCTCTGACGCTTGGAAGTTCATTACAACAACGTTTAATGTTTTGTTCTCTCATGAACTCAGTTTCAACAATAAGATGGCTTATTTGAAAGGTGTAGCTGAACGTTCTTGGCAGAGTGTTTCTGGATTCTTCCAGAATATTTGGAAGAAGTTGACTATTGCTTGGAAAGCCATTGCTGGGTGGGCTAAAGCAGGTGTTAAATCTATGTCCGGTGATGCTGATACTCAACTAGCTATTCTTAGAAAATTTACTTTTCTACTGTTTTGGGTTTTGACGATTGGAGGATGTACTGGGGGTTCAAGTGTTTATGAATATCCATTTGTTAATTCTAATACTGATGAACTATTACATTTAAATTATAGAGCTCATAACGTTGAATTTGTTGACGAACATTTTGGTTCTCATGAATGGCAAGTGGGAGAAGAAAACGCCTTTATGGCTCTTTTAGTTAATTTTGCACGATTGTATGTTCAAAAAGAACAAGGTAATGGCAATTATGAAGTCGGTTTTTATGATGACGAACATTGGGAGAGTAATGATACTCGTGTTGCAGCAGCAGCTGAACTTTTACGTAGTCTTGGATTTGTGGTTTCCATTAGTGAAACTGTTGGCGCTAACACAAGTTCTATTTATGTTCCTTTCACCAAGAACAATTCCTCTAATTACCTTCCTGATGGAACAGTAAGAGAATCTGATATAGTTATTTACAAAGTTTATGATGATGAATCAAATCCTGACTCTACTTGGCATTATGAATGGTTTATGGGATTAAGTGATAATGCTATACTTCCCGGAGGTTTTGGTCTTGGAATGGGAGAGTCCACCTTTATGGGAGTAATGGAAATGTTTCTTGCTAAATTCGACATTATTGCTTTATGGCAAGATATCAGAGATATGTTCCTTGATCCTGATGATTTTTATCGAAGACTTGCTATGGCTCAAATTCCTGGAGATATTGCTGCATTAGTCAGTCGTGGTCCTGATCCTATTGCAGAGGCTCAAAACATCTTACAACAACAGCTGAAAGATGGACAAGCATGGAGGAAATATATGGGTCAAGTTACTGAGGATATGAAAGATTTAGGTTTGTCTCCTAAACTTTCTGTTCCTGTTCATCCCCAAAGGCAGATAGTGAGAGATGGATTCGAAACTATTTCTGATGTTTGGGAAAACAATAAGAATATTCAAAAAACCATTAAAAACAGGAAATTCTACTCCCTTCTAACAGCCAGTGCAGTAATGCAATTTCTTAATTGGGGTATATTTCTCCCCCAAATGCTTTATCAAAAAGTTTTAGGAGGGGTAATGGGTCTTCCTGAAGCTCTTGTTATGACTGGATTACAACTTTTCTGCAAAATCAAACCATTAAGCAGGACAAAACTAGCGAGAATAGTTTCTGGAATGGATCCACAGAAATTAAGAGGAAATAGCGCTTGGAAATTGGGTCAGTCATTTGGTCATACTTTCTGGTTCCACAATGTCATGGAATGGATGTATGATCTCCAAGACATAAGTGAACTGGAAAGTATCTTACCCACTCTTGGTATAGAAATCGAAGGTTGGGACCATTATGTACCACCACCTAATTTCAAATTTAGTTTAAATATAATCTCTCCTACCGACGATAATCCCGAAATACAAAACTACAAAGTTGATTATTCAAGCAAGAATGAACCAGTCGAAACGGATATCAATAAGATGCTTAAGGAACACTTGACAAAACAACAAGTTTTTGAGCATTTCAAAAGGTATCTCAGAAGCGCAACAGCACGAGGTATAGTCTATGACGAAGAATATCTCGCAAATCTTGAATATAATCTTTGGCAAGGAATGATTACGAAAGAGTGGATGTCTGCACATGACAGGTATTGGAAAGATACAGGGGAAATGCCAGAAGATGAGCTTCTAAGTGTTTGGATAATGAAAGATACGCTATCCAAACAATCCTCTTTCATATCTACAAGTGATGGTAGAGTTCTAATTCCTCTTGGAAAAACAATACCTGGAATTGTTCCTATTGATAATTTCATAAAATGGGATTCAGCAAAAGATTACAAAGAAACGCCTCTCTATGATATGCTACATATTATCAAAAAAGCTCAAGATCTCGAACAAGCACTCACTGATGATTTTCTAAGTCATGTTGGTCAAAAAGTTTCTATGAAGAAGTTTGGCAAATGGATGGATGCTGAACAAGCAGGATTTAATGATTTCATAAAATGGATTGAAAGTAACAAACATCTAAATACTGATGATATATATGCGCCAGGTTTTCGAAACCTAGTTAAAACAATGATGGATTTATATTATGAATTTAGATTCGAACAACACGGTTCCAAAGAAAAGATCCATTTTGCTTCGACTTTCTACCGAGACATGATGGTTCTACAAGAACCTGTTCTAAAACAACAAATGATGAAAAAAGTAGAACACACAATTTACGACAGAGCTAAAAAAGGTTTAGCATCAAACGATTTGATAAGTCCTTGGTTGAGAGCTGTAGTTGATGAAAATGGTAAAGTTACTGATATTATTCCTTCTTTCGAAGTAGATGGTACAGGAAAAATTACAACTGAATCCTTGAAATGGTTATTTGAAAAAACCGATGATCAAAAATATCATGGTGAAAAACAAGGTAAAGATGCTTTCATTGAAGGTAAAAAACTTGTTCCTACACTTGAACATCACTCTGATACAGGTAAGACAACAATATCTTATGAACAAATTGATGTAATGATAAACGTTGAAGCTAAATGTTATTCAGGTGAATATGTCATACATGAACTGACTAGCACTAAAAACATCATACTTGAAGATAAACTATCTGATGATGCTAAAATATTCCTAGAAGGTATAGAGTTAGGTAAAACCAAAGATGGAAAAGTATTCGTTAAACAATATGATACACCTAATGGTGGAACAGTAAACACAAAAAACATAATAGGTACAATACAGAGAGAATATGATGTTTTCCCAGGAAAAAATAATAGATGGACTGTAACAGATCTTATTGGTGCATTAGTTGCTAAAAACGCGGATGCTGGGTATAATATCATTCAACACTTACAAAAACAAGCCATTATATCTGATTTAACCGCTTTTGCACAAGGAGAATTAGCTCCTATTAGGGATGAAAATGGTTTTATCATTGAATTTGATAATGGAGGTAATCCCAGTGATTATAGACTTCATCTATCTCATTCTTCGGATAATCTAGGCACAAATATTGATAAAGTAAAATATAGAGCTCATACTGAAGTCTATTCTATAAGATTACCAGGTACAACTACAGATATAACTGAAGTCATATTTGATGGTAAGACATCAAGAATACATCTTCATGCTGAATCATTTGCTCGTTCAGTAGAACCTGGAAAAAGAAACGTTCTAGACTTTAAATCGGCTGATGGAATAAAATACCAAGTTACACCAGCAATCTTTTATGCTGAAGAGAGTGGAAAATTCTATACTTTCAAAAAAGATGGAGATGTGTGGTCAGCTGATAGCGCACAAGAACTCAGAACGTTGATTATAGCTGATTTAACACAAGTAACAGATATAAACATGGAAGATGTATTCTTGATGTC
>BPTO01000045.1 GCA_023705985.1 Candidatus Heimdallarchaeota archaeon
CTTCCTGTTATGAATTTGGTTCTATTGAATTTCTCTTTATCAATGATAATAATACTGTTTATACAACTATTTGGTTTTTCTACCATGCAAGCAGAAATCGACTTTAATCCTTTTTATATCCAATTATCTAAAAACTTCTGGGCAGGATTTAACGAGGAGCTAACTTTTCGTTGGATATTGTTTGGTCTTCCATTATTTCTAATAAATGGTTCATTGTTTGTGATTACAAAGCTAGTCAAGAAAGTAAAAAGAAATAATGATGCTGGGGAAAAGAAAAATCTTTTCTTACAAATATTCTTCAGAGATAAGGTGAAGAACCCATTAATTTACTTAATAGGAAGATGGAAGAAGTTAAGCATTATTGATTTGTTGTTTTTGCTTTTTTCATCATTCACATTTGGTTATGTGCATTATCAGTTTGGTTGGGAAGCTTGGAAGATATTTCAAGCAGGTGTTGGTGGTTTAATTTTTGGTTATGCATTCTGTAAATACGGATTCCATGTCTCAATCTTTCTACATGTAGTAAACAACTTTGTCATAGGACTCTTAGCTACACCTAATTTTGGTTTAATGATAAATGGAGCAACAATAATAATGTTAATTTATACCATTGGTTTATTATATTTAATATTCGTAGCAACAAAACTAATAGCTGGAGCGTTAACTTATCTTAATAGAGCCTTAAAACGCTCACCTGAAATAATTACTGTAGATGATATGGAGTGAAACAATAATGAGTTATATTAATACATTATTCTTAAAAATCATTTTAATCGGTGAAACTGGTGTTGGAAAAACAAGTTTAAGACGTTCGTATCTAGGCGTAGGTTTTGAATCAGAGCATCTTACAACCATTGGTGCAGACTTTGCATCGTTAGTTAAAAAAGTGAATGATATTAAAATAACTTTTCAAATTTGGGATTTAGCTGGTCAAGACTTTTTTCAAGCTGTCAGAAAAGTCTATTATAAGGGGTCTTTAGGTGCTTTGCTAATTTTTGATGTTACTGACTTAGCTACTTTAAGCGCACTGGACAGTTGGGTAGAAGAATTGGAAGAAAGTTCTGGTCGAGGAATAATTCCATTTTTTATACTAGGGAATAAAATAGACTTAGTAAGTGAAAAAAAACTTGCTACAATTAAAACGAAAGCCCAAAAACATATCGATAAATGGAATAAAAAATACAGCAATAACGGGTTTGAAGTCAAACTTTTTTTCACATCTGCTAAACTAGGAGAGAATGTTCAAGAAGGATTTGAATGTTTAGGAGAAGAGATAATAAATTTTCTAGCTTTCAGAAAGAAACAGAGGGAAAATTAAATGGATATTGAAAAAATCGTTACGTTGCTTGAACAGGATGAAACTAGTGAAATTAATCTGAACGAAATAAAGGTTCTTCATAAATTAGTTAAATTGATACACCATAAAAATAAAATAGTAAGAAATAATGCTAAGAGTCTTCTTTTTAAAGGAAGTTATGTTCCAACAGAAAAGATCATAGAGGAATATGTTAGTGATTCCAATCCCTTCTTAGAAGAAGTGATAATAAGCAAATTAAGTTTCTTCATTCCTATACTAATAGATTTTCTGATAAAGAAAAATAGTTTTAAACAACTACATGTCTTACTGTCAAAGCAAAGTGTTCAGACTATACAAAAAGCGGTTGCTAAATCTTCAATAATAGCTCCTGTACTCTCCACCATCGCTGAGATAGCGATTAGAACATGTCACGTATCCTACTGTAGTCATTCTGATTCTCTATTGACCTATCAGATTATTGTTGAAAATACTAAGAAGATTAGAAAAATACTTTTATTCAGATTAAACCAAGAAGACTCTATTTTCACAGAACTAGTCTTACGAACCGTTTATCAGTTTCAAGATTTAACCAAATTAATTGTTAACCAAATAAGAGATATTATAACTAACTCTACAGTAGATGAACATTTACATTATGCTGCAATTGCTCTAATGAATCTACAAGACCCCAAAAATTCTGATGTTTTAATAAAACGACTAAAAACAAAGGAAGATTCAGAGGAAGTGCAACTAGCAATAATCGAAGCTTTAGGTAACCTAGGTAATCTTTCTTCAACTGAAATTTTGATAAATCAATTCCAAAAAAGTGAAAGAATCGCATACCATGCTGCTCATTCTTTAGCTCTCCTTGGTGAAGGTGTTTACCCAGCTCTTATCAAAGCTCTAAATGATGATCAACTCGTTATCTATGTAACAGAGACTATGAAAAGACTAGGTGAAAAAAGTTATGATTGGCTCATAGACGCTTTAGCAAAGGGAAAAAAGAATATAAAAAGAAATGCTGCTCAATGTTTAACCCTTGTCATAAGTCAGGAGCATGGTTATGAGGGTGGAATTAGGATTCTAACAAATCAGCTAGCTGGAAAAAATAGAGAAGTCATTCAATCTGTAGCTCAATCCTTGGTAAATCTTGGAACACCTTCAATCCGAGTTCTGATTGAAGAATTATCTGAAAATGATATGCGTCTTAGGAAGAATGCTATTGAAATCTTGCAGAATTTTGGATTTCAAAATATTGAACTTGCGTTAGATGGAATCTTAGAGGTAGACTCTAATAAAGCAGTAGAGCTAGGAGTCATACTTTATATCTATTATCCTAGTGAGGATGTTAGAAAATTGGGACTATCTTTTGCAATCTCGAAAAATAAATTAAGGAAAAAAAATGATGATCTTTTAAATATCATTTTCAAGGCTACAGGAGAGATAGAACCTGAAATAAGAGAACGAGCCTGTTTAATGCTCTCTTATTGTGGGTCAAAATCTATAAAATATCTGTCTCTTCTCTTATCGGATATTAATCTACAAGTGAGGAGAAAAGCTGTCGAATCTCTTAGAAAGGTGAAAAGTAAAAAAGCCTTGATAGTTTTAATAAAGGCTGCAAAAGAATCTGATGCTCTTATTTCAGAAACAGCCACTAGAGCATTAGGAGAGTTGCAGGATCCTGGGGTTATTGATGTAATTCTTAATAACATGAAACGTTCTAATATAGTTGTTAGGGATGCAGCTTCTTATGCAGCAGCAAAAATAGGTATGCCAGTTGTTCCAAAGTTATCTCAACAGCTTTTGTCAACAAATCATGATATTGTAGAAGGTTCAATTAATGCAATAAGTCGAATTGGAGTAAATGCAATTAGACCTTTAACTAAAACGCTAGAACAAAAAAGTGAAAAATGGTTTAAAAATTTTCAAAAAGTAATTACTGCGATGGGTCAAAGTTCAGTGATTGTTCTTCATGAAATCTATAAAAAAGCAAGAAAAAAGATAGCTATGACGAGAATCTTACTGCTCTTATCACTATTGGATGACACAAAGTACATGAAAAATTACATTGATATTGTCTTAAACGAAGATGCAAAAATTGGAATAAGAATGATAAATAATGTTGGATCACATGGTGTAATCTCCTTGGTTAACAATCTAAAACAATACTCAAAATCTGATGTAAGCCTCTTTATAGAAAAAAGCAAAGGGTTGAGTCGAGAACTAGTTCTAGAAATAATGAAGGAAATCTCAAAAAATTTGAAATTAAAAAGCTTCAACAAAAAAATAGACAAAATACATGGAAAAAGAGTCAAAAAACTTTTTTCTAACATTAAAGACTATAACAAATTACTTAATTCTTAACATTATCAACTATCTGGTTTAGCTGATTTTAGGATCTTTTCCAATATAGAACCATTTTGACTGTAAAACTCTTCAATGTTTTTTACTTTTGAGAACAACTCTGATATAACTAACGATAGTGTTAATTCCGCTTGTGTAGGGAACATGAAGAAATAAAATTGTGTGTTTCTTATCTTGCCTACGGTTTCCATAAGATGTTTTTGGTCCACTGTTTTATCCATAAAAATATCTAATATTGGTAGATTGCCAATTGATGGAAACAGTTGATTGAAAATTTCTTTTAGTCTAGCAATCGCTGTCTGTCTATCTGTATCTACATCGTTGTTCAAGGTCTGATAAATATGAAAGTAGCCTGCTTCTTCAAGCCACATTAATGATTTTGAGTAGTAGTCATGTAAACTTATTTTAGGAAATTGCTCAATAATAGGAGTTGTAATCATTATAGTTTGAACCATTTTGTCTGAAAAAAATTGTACTAAATCAACAGTAGTAAGACAAGTATACTCTGAAGATTTGTATATAGTCGTTGGAGAAAAGAGTGTTTTATGATCTAAATCTAATTTGATTTCTTGGGACGATTTGATAATTTTAACTCCATTTTCCTTAGCTGAATTTCTGAAAAAAGTAATTAAATTTGGTATCTGAGAACTTATCCAAGAATCTTTGATTTCTAATAAACTGGCATTTAGATCGCAATTAATTAGAGGATAATAGTCTTTTATATCACTTTTTGAAATCATGGAATGTTTTGTTAAAGAATTTTCGAATTTTTCAAGGTGATTTCTTTGTTGAGATAAGGCTTCATTTCTGTACATTAAGATTAAAGGATGACGGGAAGCATCAAAATAATCTGTTACGGCGTGGAAATCTACAAGAACATCATTCGATTTTTCTAAAACATAATTCAGAAGTTTTTTTTCCAATTCAAAAAGAGGCATTATGACTCCTGGAATGAATAGTTGGTGTTTGAGGGGTGGGTTACCGTGTTCAAGTAAAACTATTTCTTTATTCTTGTTATTTTTAGAGAGAAAATATGCTAGAGTTACAGCTGTTAAGCCGTTCCCTTCAACGAGAATATCAGCTTCAACTATCTTATTCATTATTATAATAAACGGAGATAGGTATATAAATCAGTTCAATTATTGACAAATCATGACTTTTGAAGTTATTCTCAAAGTTATTAGCCAAGAAGGGAAATGTGTTGCAGGGCATAAAGTAGGAGATGAAATCACATTCAACTTTGAGACAAATGAAATTCAAGGCAAAATCTGTTTACATTCTTTATATTCTGTTATGCCTAAAATTTTTGCAATGGCATATGGAGCAGAATTTGGTTGGTTAAAGGATAAAGATATTAGTACACATGCTTGTCCAGATGCATTCAATCCAGTTGTTTACCAAGTCAAAAGAATAAGAAAGAAAGAATAGCTAAGTTAACGCTAGTCTTACTATTTTGTCTATTATAAAAGTTAGTAGAAAAGCTAAGAATACTAAAAGAAGTATTTCTTTTGTTGTGTATGCCCATTTAGGACTTTGGTTATAAATTATTCTTATAATCAAAAAGAGAACGAGTGCCACAATAAGAAAAACTACTATTATGCTGGGTATGTAAAGATTTCCTCCAATAGCAGCTGCTGAACCTCCAATTGCTAGAACTAGTAGGAAAGCCGATCCGATTATTGCTGTTTTCCTAGGTCCATATTTCACAGCTAAAGTTCTAATTCCAGATTCTCTATCTCCTTCTATATCAGGTAAACCCTTGATCACTTCTCTACCTATATTGCCTGAACCAGCTGCTACACCAACTACTATGGGTACCCAAGCAAAAGTTCCTCCATAGATTAGATATGTGTGTATTGTTCCATATACAAATAACGCGATAACATTAAGACCAATAATAGTGTTTCCGATGAATCCCATCTTTTTCAATTTGATGTCATACAAATCTAGAGATCCTCCGAAAATTATTACCGTAATGACACTTATACCATATAGACCATTCATTATATCTATTGCCAAAGCGGTTCCTAAAGCTAGAAGAGCAACAATACAACCATAGATTTTTGCAGTTTTTACAGAGATTTTTCCAGTAGGAATAGGCCTGTGCGGAGCATTAATCGCATCTACTTTTCTATCAACTATATCATTAAAAATCATAGCTTGAGAAGAAACAAACATTGTTGCTAAAACAACGAGACCAATTGAAAGATAATCTGGATTGCTTCCCTCTGGTAATGAAAGAACTATTCCGAATGTTGCTGCAAATCCTGCAACAACACCATTAACCAAACGAAGAATCGTTATATATGATAGGAAAATGCTCTTCTTTGAATACTTGTTAACGGTCATATCAACAAAAAGAAAAAAGTTGGTTTTAAAGTTTTTTGCCAAGATTTTTTATTCGCCAAATTTGATATCTACCTGAATAGTTCTAATATCATCATTTATCCCTTTGAGAGATTCTACGATTGACAAAATAATTTTCGATGTAATACTTGATATAAATTGATTTAAGGGGACATCTTTTTCGTTAACTTTTATTTGTACTTTAGTAACCATTCTTATCACCAGAAAATAAAGGAAAAAAGAGATTAAAACATTTCTATTTTAGTTTGATCGTTGGATTTTGATCGTCTTTGCCATGCATTTCAATTTCTACTAAACCTGCAGATTCAAGTTTTGTAGCATACGATAAAATCGAATGAGTTGATGTTCCAGCTGCCATAGCTAATCTTTTTAGTTCGATAACTTTATACTGTTCTAGAATTGTAAGCCAACTATAATTTGGATCAGTTTCTGCTATGATTTGGAATCTTCTTAATGCTTCTTCTTTATTTCTAATATCGTCTTTGAACTGTTCAAGTTTAGAAGATTCTGCCAACAAGTCATTGTATTTTCCTTCAATAATTGCTTTTTCGTCTCTTTCTTGCTGTAAAAGCTGTTCTGCTTCGTTCTTTGCAACTTCTGCTTCAGAAACTTTTGTTTGCCATTTCTCAACTGAGGTTTTCTCCGTAGTAAGTTGCTCTTTAAAATTATTAAGATCTCTTTGTATATTGGACGCTTCCTCGTTTTTTTTCAGCAAATTATTTTTTAAGTCTTCAAATTCATTATCAAGGTTTCCTTTTTCTTCTTCTAAAGCTGAGGTTTTTTGTTTCAATGTTTCTACTTCTTCTGCCAGTTTATCCTTTTCTGAAGCTATCTCGGTAGCTTTTGCAGAAGCTATTTTAAGTTTTTCAAGTTCTTCTGTTAAGGAATTCTTTTTTTCTTCTAGTTCCTGATTGGCTCCTTCTAGTTCGCTTATTCTTTGTTCAAATGTTTCAACTTTGTTCTCTAATTGTGTTATTTTAATCGCATCACTAACAGAAATATGATTATTTTCACCAGACATAATGTTTCACCAGATGATTTAAAGGAAACTTATCTATTCCTATAAAACTAAAATACAAAATTGCTTACTTAAGTTTTATGTTAATCTAAAATATCTGGTACAAAAATAAAATGTTAAGGAACATATTGTTTGAAAATCATATGGAAGAGCTGTTTTTCTCAAACTTTTCTTTATAAATCTTCAATATCTAAAATACCTTCAGGTGATATAATAAACACTGCTTCTGTTTCTGGAATATGAGGACTATCTATGACTCTAGCTATCCTTTTATCTGCTTTACCTTTACGAAGATAGATTCGTGTTGTACATGAATGAGCAACAATGTTTCCGCCTATTGGGAAGATAGATTCCCCATAAAGAACATCTGGTTTAGCTAAAACCTGATTTGTTGCTACAACCGCTATATCATAGACGTCTGCTAATCTCAATAATTGGTGTAAAAATCTGTTCAATTTTTGTTGTCTTTCAAGAAGTGCTCCTCTTCCCGTAAATTCTGCGCGGAAGTGGCTTGTTAAGGAGTCTATAACTAATAATTTTACATTTTTCTCTCGAATAAGCTTTGGACTTTCAAGAACTAGCACCATCTGGTGATCTGAGTTATAAGCTCTACCAACATGAATTCTATTAAGAACTTCTTCTGATGGGGCTCCAAAACGGTCGCACATTTGAACAATTCTCTCAGGACGAAAAGTACCTTCTGTGTCGACATATATGACGCCAGATTCCAATCCTCCATACTTCTTATCCATTGCTGTCATAACACACAATTGGAAACAAATTTGCGTTTTTCCTGTTCTGAATTCTCCAGAAAATTCAGTGAGAGAATTGGATTCAACCCCTCCTGCGAGAAGTGTATTTAAGGCTTTACTACCTGTGCTGATTTTTATTAAAGTCTCTCTTTCTTTTAATATCTCTTTAGCACTTTGGAAACCTATTCCAACTTGGAGTCTGGCAGCTGATATTATTCTCTTAGCTGTTTGCTCACCAATCTCACAATTCTCAACCAGTTCTAGTGGAGATGCATGAGCTACAGCTAATACAGTTATATAACCAGTTGACATTAATTTTTCAGCAACAGCTGGACCTATACCTGAAATACTTGAAACTGATAAATCACTTATATCTTCTTTTGATTTTTTAATTTCCTTTTTAGGTTGATGTTTTGGAATTATTTCATTAATCCACTTTTCATCGTCAATCTGACTTTCTGCAGTTTGAGTAGATTTTCTCTTAAAAGGTTGTTTCTTTTTAGCTGGTGGTAAGCTGTCTTTCTTTGACATAACATCACTTCTTGTTCCTACTATACCATTATTTAGATTTCCATATAAGAATTACTCACACGTTTTATGTAATTCAAGTTTGATTCTCATGTATTTTCATTTTGATATGTTCCAGAATAGCCTTCGCTTACACTTTTTTCTGTTTTAATTAGGATAATTTGAGCTAATCTCGTATTTTCATATAATGTAATTTTAGTAGTAACGATTAACAAACCAATTCCTCTTCCTTTATATCCTGGATCCCATACTGCTGAACAAAGAGTAGCTCCACAACGCATCAAACTAGAACGTGGAAGGACTAGACCTATAGAATTTTTAGGTATTTGTATAATCTCATTATATCGAATTAAATATCCTCCAGGTTTCAAAATCCATTTATTTCCTTTGGAATTAATATTTTTATATTCTGGAATATGTCTTTTATTATTATCAAAATCTAGAATCCCTCCTTTCTTAAGTTTCATAACTTCTTTTGTAGTAAGATCAAATCCTGCGATTTGAGTTTGTATTTCTTCATTTATATATTCACTAAAAATCTCTTCTGAAAACGGAGGGAGAAAAACCATATGACTAAATTACTAATAGCGTATTTAAAGATTTTAGAAAAAGAAATTCTGTACATTTCAATCAAAAATGTACCACTGATTTAATTATTGTCCTTCAAACATTCTGGCTATTAGCTTTTGTTTACAATTTGGACATTGTGGTTTAACTTTTATCCACTCTATAATATGTGAATAATGTGATGGTGTGTCACAGAATGGACATCTGATGAAATTCTCACCTGCTTTAATATGAGACATACAAACGCTACACCTTTCATCCAAATCCGAGGTTGCAACTTTTAGTGACTGACGGGCTTTTACTTTCTTTTTTGTTTTAGTATCAACATCAAACTTTTCTACTTTTACAACTTTATCAGTGTCTACTTCAAACGATTTGGATTCATCCACTATTTTTGATAACTCATCAAAGGTTTGAGAAGTTGATAGTTCATCAACAGATGAAGTAGAACTCGGTGGAATTTGACTAACTTCAACAACTTTCTCTTCTGTGATGTCATCAAGAGTTTTCCCAATAGCTGCTAAAACGGCTTCAGCTTCATCTCTTTTACCATATTCAAATAGAATTAAAGCTGATACTTCGATATCTCCACTATCAAAGAAATATCGAGAGAGGTTTCTAACCATTTCATCTTCCCTTTCAGGAGCATAACGTGAGATAATCGCTATAGCATCTTGGGTTGAATCTTTACCTTTAGCTGCAATAGACTTTGCAGCTCCAAAAATACGACCAGTTTTCAAATATTCATCCTTCGCTCTATCATACAATCCTGCTCTAAAATACTCGTCAGCAGAAGCGTAATCTGCTCTTGATTGTGATTTGCTGCTAGAAGTAGAGGGTCTTGCGACAGGTCTTTGTTGCCTTCTTGGTGGAGTTGTGATTGTAGGTGATGTAGATCTTGTTGAGCTTTGTTGCTGATTTGGAGGAGAAACTGGTATATAAGGTCTATACATTCTTTTAGGTGCTCTTTGTTTCTTTTGACTCTTTATTGCAGTTCTTGCAGCTATTATTAAAGCTACAGCAACAAATATTAAAAAAATTACTAATGCTGGTTCTGTTGCCATATAGTTCACCCATGAATGTAATTCATGCTTATTTTGTAATTCTTATCTGTTATTATTACATATCCAAAGCGTTCCAATTGAACTATTGAACCCACTTCTAGTTCCCTTAAATGTTTTTCTCCATATCCTTGGATAAATTTCAAGCTATCTTTGTTTATTCCATTATTTAAATATAACATATCAGCTTTTTTTACATACACATTAACCGGTTCAGACACCCATTGAATTTTTTTAACATCAGTAAGTATTTCATTCCCTAATGCTTCAGCTTCAAATTCTCCAAGTCCTTTTTGTTCTATTATTTTAATATTGTAAAGATCTTTCATTCTTAATATCTTTCCTGGTTGGATGAATTGACTATCATCTCCATCCAAATATAATCTGCTGTAAATGTTTATTTCTCTTGTTCCTAGAGAACTATTGTAAGGATGAACTGATATTTCTTTAGTTATTTTTTCTGGGTTAATAATATCTATCTTGATTGGATTACGAACAAAGAAGAAATGCTTGGTTGTGGGTTCAATTATCTTCCTGTTTATTGCATTAATTAGAGACCAATCTATTGTTGTTGTAGATTTTGTTGTACCTACTTTCTTTATAATCTCTGTTATCGTTTGGGGTTGTATTCCTCTTTTCTTCAGTGCTTGATAGGTAACCAGTCTTATATCATCCCATCCAGAAACTATTCCTTTTTCTACTAACTCGCGTATCACTCTTCCCTTTGTAGGGGCACCAACAATATTGAAACGACTATATTCATAGATTTTTGGAATATTTAACCCTAGTCTTTTTGCTATGGTTTGTTGTAACTCTTCTCGCATTTTACCAAATTCTATACTTCTAAAAATATGTGTTACTTTTGTTATATGTTCCATTATTGGTGACTCGAAATCATACATTGGCCATAGAATATATTTCTCTCCCTGTAAACAGTGCGGTGTGTCTGATATACGTAATAACACTGGGTCTTTCAAAGCAGAATTCTGCGATCCCATATCCCCTTTTAATCTTATTACAACCTCTCCTGGGGAAAAATTATTTTCTAGAATTTTCTCAAATAACTCTATATTTTTTTCATTTGAATGATTTATATGACAAGAGCAGCGTTTTTGTTCCGATCTAAGCTTTGTCATTGTTTCCCTGTCGCATTTACAAACATAAGCTTGATCATTTTCCAGCAATTCTCTCGCTTTGATGTAATATGTATTCATATGATTAGATGCGATAATTTCTTCATCAATTGGTAAACCAAGCCATGATATAGCATCTCTGAATTGATCATAGAATTCGCTTTTTACGGTGTCAGGATTAGTATCATCAAACCTTAGTACTCTTTTACCTTCATATCTTTCAGCGACTAAATGATTAATACAAAAAGATAACATCTGTCCTATATGAGGTGCTTTAGAGGGTTCAGGAGGGTAACGAACTTTCACCTTTCCCTTGACAGCATCTTTCATTTCAGGGAGATAATCTCGCTTTTTTTCTTCAATTTCAATATCTTCTGAATAGTTATTTGTTACTATTTCTTCGATTTTTTCCCATGAGTATGAGTTAATTTCCTCTACTTTTTCTTGAATCTTTGGAAGAAGCCTTTTTGCTTCTTTTCGAAGCTCTGGATAATATGCGAAGATTTTTTGTGTGACAATTTTGGTATTAGCTTTTTTGTATTTATAAGCGTTAAGTATCGTTTCTTTAAAAATAACTTCTTCAGAATCATAACTCATAAGAGAAAAAGCTTGAAACATTTCTTTAAATATTTGGGTATTTGTAACTAGATTTCCTCTCAATGTAAAATTGGAATGTACTTGAAGGTACAAAAAAGATGTGTTTAATTTCTTAATTACGCGCCTATCTTTATAGTTCTTTTATAAGAGTCATCTTCATGCAAATCATTATTGGTTAAGTTCTTTAGGTTTTCAAAAGTTTGTAATTTAAGAAGGTTTGTTCTTTTAATTCTAATATGATGTTTATCTTCTTGTAACATCGCACACAAAAGACCGCGATTACATGATCCTTTAGCATGATATGATTGCTTTCTAGTATCATAGATTAAACATCCGCCTCTTGATGTACAATTACAAATTTCTAGATAAACAGGTGAATCTTTGTACGATCTACTTGTACTTATCTTTGCTATTGCTTTCTCAAGTTTAAAGTCCAAATAAGATTCTTTTGTTACCATAATTATAACCATGTACAATTTGATAATTAAAATAAGTGTTTTTGTAATATCTAAAGAACATATGTGAACATTTTCAGATAAACTCTGGATGTTATTCAGCTTATTTTTTAACTCGCAATTTAATTCTAAGAGGAATTTTATAACCAAATTGTTAAATCTAGAAAAGAATTAAAAAAGGTAGAGCGAATAGTCTTGTGAGGAGCCCACAATGTGGATTGCAAAAATATCTGGTATAACAAATTTCGATGCTGCGGTATCAGTAGATGTTTCTTCAGATTTTGCAATTGGTGTAATTGTAGAAGATTTCAATGAAATAAGACATGTAAGCAAATTTGATGCTAGAAGAATTTTTGCTAATATTGAAAATTGTGTAACCGTTGCAGAAATAAAACCTACCTCAATAAATGATATTTTTGATATTATTGATACATGTTATCCCCAAATAGTTCAAATTAATGGGGATTTCTTTGATGATATAAATAACCTAATTGAACTACAGTCTATAATAACAATTCCAATAATTGGTTCTATCTTCATAGATAAACAAACACTAAAATCAAATATTTTGGATCCAGACCCAATAAAAGCTGCTGAAACTCTTGATCAGTTTGTTTCAATTATTAATCTTAATTTACCATTGGATGAGAGTTGGAGAGATATAAAAAAGAAGAAAAGAATCACTCAATTAATACGGGATATTCGTGGTAAAATTACAAAACCACTAGTTATAGGTGGAGGTTTTAAAACTATCAACGTTGGGAAAATCATTCATGATCTCTTACCAGATGCTGTAGACGTTTCTTCAGGCGTTGAAAGAATTACTGGAATAAAAGATTCTGCTATGATGCAAGAATTCCTTCAAACTGTGTATGATTTTAAAGAATTACTATCCGGAGTGGATGTCACTACTATTTGAAAAGGGATTTGAAGTATACCCAGAGAACTTTTTTACTTATTTTTGATTCTCCAAAATCTCTAGTTCCAAAGACGTAATCCACATGTGTGATTTTTAATTTTGTTTTGTATATTCGTAGGAAATCAAAGAGTACCTTATATCCTTCTAAAGCGAACCTTCCTTTTTTTTCTTTAATTACTTTTTTCCATATTTCTGTTCTAGATGCATATAGGCCGCTCATAACATCCTTTACTCTATTTCTCCCTCTTAAAATGAGTGAAAAACGCCCTAGCATGATCGCTCCATAAGACATAATCTTTCTGTGAAGAGGCCATTTTCCAATAACTTCGATTCTCTTTCCTGCTGCTAAATCATAACCTTCTCTTAAAACTTTGTGAAATTTAGGTACAACTTCAGAAGGATGTTGTAAATCCCCGTCCATGACTACAAAAAACTCGGTGTCACTGCTTTCTATTGCATCTAATACACTAATTGTTAATCCATGAATTTCTTTTGTAGAACGATCTAGAAATTTTGTTTTTATAGATCCTTTATGGTTCTCCACAGCTTCTCTTGTTTTATCTTTGGATCCATCGTCAGATACGATAACTGTTGATTGTGGGACGTCTTTGTCAAGTTTTTCTAGTAATAATCCTATCGTCTGCTCTTCATTCAATGTTGGGATTATAATTGTTAGATCAGAGAAATTTCGTTGATTCTCGCTCATCAATCTGTTTTACGAGTTCCCATATTTTTACTTTTCCAATTAACTCTGGTGATATATATTATAAATACAGTATCATTATCACAAAACAAAGTGTTAAATATACTCTTATTCCTAATAACATACTAATGAATCTTTCTAGTAATATTACTTACATCATCAAAGTAATCAATGCTGGTGATTATGGGGTAGGTAAAACAAGTTTAGCTATTCGATATACTCAAAATCGTTTTGAATCCAGCTATTTGCCAACCCTAGGTGTTGATTTTTACAGTAAAGTTGTATCTGTTGGAGAAGATTCAAAAATCAAAGTAGTTGTTTTTGATACTGTAGGACAATCTAAGCTTGTTAGTCTAAGAAAAAGGTATTATACAGGAGCTCATGGAGCAATAATTGTTTATGATATAACTAGAAGAGAATCTTTTGAACATATACAAAAATGGATTGATGAGATTAGTGAAAAATGTAAGGATATACCTTTTATCATAGTTGGTAATAAAACAGATTTAGATGAAAAGAGAGAAGTAATAAAGAAAGAGGCAGAAGACCAATGGTTAGAAAAAGGATATACTGTTTTGGAATCTTCTGCTAAACTTGGGGAAGGAGTAGATGATATCTACAAAATGATTGCTAAAGAAGTCACTAGAAAAATGTCAGACAGTATCTAACTCTTTGTCCATAGTTCTATTGCAACAATTTCTCCTTTTTCTAAATATAAACGCGGAATATATTCATCTGCAATGAACGATCCATCAGCAAGACTGACTACAGAATCGCTGTTAACCTCTGTTGCGCCGTCTGGAGCAATATATAACTTATTATTAAAAATGATATAGTCTCGTGTAGAATCCTGAACAGCTGGCAATGTTGATAAGGATATTAAGGCTTGTTTAATATCGATTAATGTTTTCCTTTTTTGAACTAGAGATGTTTTCTTAGAACTTGTTTCCTTAACTTGTTTCTTTTTAGTAAGTTCTTGAGTAGCTTTTTCTTCTTTTAGTTGTGCATTTTTTTCTTTTTCGCCTTTAGTTACTGTTGAAGGGGGTTTAGTATACTTTTGTTGTGATGAAGTAATTTTACATGCTTCATCAATTGCATCAAGAAAATCAGGTGTGGTTTCAGATTCATCTAAGCTAGTTATTCGATAACCTATTTCCATCCTTACCCTTGAGGTTTCTCTAGCACATGCGAATTTTGACTGCGGTTTGGCTTTAGCTCCCATCCAAGTAAAAATTCTCTTCTGTACGTGTGAAATCACTATTAGTACATTATTTGGATCTATGGCTAACTCCTTATTAGTAGTCTCTTCTAGTTCCCCTGAAGGTTTAATTATAAATAAACTCATCAAAGTACAAATCAGAATATCTTATATAAATAGATTGATAGATTCAACGCTAATTGGTTTTATCAATGAATAGCCTTAACGAGAAAAGTATTATATAGTATTAATCTTAATATGTTTTGTAGAAAGTTACATAGTTTATTCAAGAGGAATATTCATGAGTTCAAAGATAATTGAATCAATTTCATACTCTTATATTGGTAGACTTATAGAACCTTATCTCGCGGAATTTGAAGGATTAAAGACCACTTTAAGGAAAGCTGGTATTGATCAAAGCCTTAGAATGTACTTAAGCGTGAGGTTATTTTGGGCTATAATTCTATCAGTTGTATCACTTGTTTTTCTTATAGCAATCAAAATCGCTGTTACTACGTTCTCTTGGATTTTAGTCATAATGCTTCCAATATTGATTTTAGTAACAATGTTTGTGTTCACTTGGGTCTACCCAAGTTATTTGGTTGGTGAAAGAAAGAGAAAACTAGAAGCAGCATTACCTACTGCTGCAAGTTACATGACTGCAATGGCATCTGCAGGCGTGACACCAGATAAGATTTTTCTTTCTCTATCAAGGGAAAAAATTGGTGAGGCAATAGTTAAAGATGCTAAAAAAATATCTAGAGACATTCATGTTTTCGGTTACGATATAGTGCATGCTCTTAGCGAAGCTTCACTTAGATCTCCTTCTCCTAAATATTCCAGTTTTCTGGAAGGGATTATTTCTACATTTACTTCAGGAGGAGAGTTACAAAGATATCTTGAAGTGACAACTGAAACTTTGATGAATGACAAAGTTCAGGAAGAGAAGAATTTCATTGAAGCCCTAGGTGTAATGGCTGAACTTTTCATGGTAGTAGGAGTTGTAGCCCCAATTTTCTTCATAGTTATTTTTGCTATGATGTCAATGCTTGCTTCCGGTGAAGGTGGTGGTGGTTCAAATGTTATGATGGCTTTACTTGTTTATATCATCATACCTGTTAGTTTATTAGTTATTATTCTGTTGATAGACGCTCAACAACCGGAGATTTAGGTGGTAAAATGGCAATACAAGATGAAATAGAAATAAAAACAAAGCAATTTCAAATAACTCAAAACATGATCTATTATGCAATAGCAATCGCTGTAGGACTTTTGCTTGTAGTTTTAGGAATAATTGACTTTGCTTTAACAAGGGCGGAAAGCGATTTTATAGATATATTAGATATTAACGATTTTGTTATACTTGCTATAATAGTGTCTATTGGTTTACCGGTTTTCTTAGTTATATACAGAGAAGAGAGACGACAATCAAGAGTCGATGAAAACTTACCATTTTTACTTAGAGAAATATCAAATGCTCAACGAACAGGAATGTCCCTTCCTCGAGCAATAAAAGAATCTGCAAAACGAAATTATGGTCCTCTAACACCTGAATTGAGAAAAATGTCTAGCAAAATATCTTGGGGAATTCCCTTCAGCAAAGCTATGACAGATTTTCAAAGTTCAATCAATACTCCACTGTCTCAACGAGCTACTTTGTTGATTTTAGAAGCTGAGAGATCTGGTGGAAACCTTGAAGAAGCTTTTGAAGGAACAGAGAAACACGTACAACAGCTTTTAAATCTAAAAAAAGAAAGAGAGGGGGCAATGAAACCATATATCTGGATAGTCTATGCAGCCTATGTCATATTTATCGTAGTAATAGTCATCTTATTTCAAACATTTTTCTATCCATTTGGGTCAGCAGATATCTCTTCTGAGGCTACAGCAGGTTTCTTTAATATGCTCATTGACTTAGAAGCATTGAAAATTCTATTTCTGCATATGTTAGTAATTGAAGCTTTCTTTGCAGGACTAGTGGCAGGAAAAATGTCAAAATTATCAATAAAGGCTGGATTGATGCACTCAGTAGTACTTATGTTTCTTGGTTGGTTTGCATTTAAGATATTAATACAAACACAGTTGATTTCGATAAGTCCTACTTAGATAAGAAATAAGAAATTAGAAAATTATGTTGTGATCTGATGGGAAAACTAGAAGAAGATATTAAAAGTCTCAAGGAAACAGTTGAAGAACTGAAAAAAAGTGTTAATCAAATTGCTTTTAACGTCATCCGACTGATGGGGACATTAGAAAAAGGTATCAAAACATCTGGAGCAACCGTGTCAGAAGAAGGTATAAGTTCTGTTTCTGTTGATCTTGGTCCTATTGAAGAAAGAATAGAGAAATTAGACAAATCTATGGTCACCAAGGAGGATGTTGAAGAAATTGCTGCACAGCTGAAAAAGCTATCTTCAGATAAAATAGCTAAAGCCGAAGCTATGCAAGAACGGGCTACAAACCTCCTTGAAAAGGGTATGGAACTAGTAGAACTTGAAGCTACTTTAGCAGAAGTAAAATCGCTATTGGAGGAAAGAATTTTAGATTCAAAGGAAGAAGAACAAAAAGGTGACTAATGAAGTGAACAATAAAAAAGGAACTAGTTTTGTCACATTTCTACATCAAAAAAGGGCTCAAATAAGGGGTATAGACTTTGCTCTTGCCTTACTAATTTTCATTTTGGCATTCAGCCAAGTTATATTAGTTCTAACTAACTTGCTTATTCCGTCTTTAGTTCAATTAGAAGCATATTCACAGGAACAAGAAGTCAATAAACACTTCAGCAATGTTTTTCTTACTCAGGGGACACCTACAAGTTGGGGTACGATACCAACAGATGTTTTGCCTGAATTCAAGCTAGGTTTACAAAATACTCATGGATTGCTAGATTTTACGAAAATAAATAGACTTGTATCTGGGGTTTCTAGCTATTGGGCTATTGATTATGTATCTGTTAAGATTTCTTACTCTATGATTAAAGATTTTGTAATAGAAATAACTTCACCGATTAATATAGAAATTAATTCTATGGAAGTATTTTACTCATATATAGAAGTTAAGGGAGAAGTGTTGGAATATTATACATCCATAGAAGGGGCTAACATATGGGCCTTCGCTATCGATAGTGAAAATCAAGTTTCAACCAATTCTACTACAACAAAAAATATTGATGATTCAATAGCCTTTTCAGTGGCTATACCAATAGATGCAGCGGATTATTATGTTGTTGCTATTATTGCAGAAGTAGGTGGAATTTATCAAGATTATGAAGTAAAACATCTGGAAAAGGTAGGTTTTCCTTTAGACTTTGAGTATAGAGACTTTGATATCATCCCTTTCATTCAAGAAAACGATGATTCACCCTCTTCAGCAATAGATGTTTCTTATAATAAACTATCAATAGAAGATGAAGTTAGCGCAACAGTGGTTTTTCCTTTTGAGGGCTTAGATGTTCAATATTTCCAACAAGATATGATATTAATCGATGTTCCTGAAGAAGGAGATATATACCAAGCTCTTAATGTTCCAGTTCCTTCATCTGGGTTTGCGGTAGTTATTATTACTGAACAAACAAGTAACGATTACCGTGTAGGTTACATAGGTATTCCCATGCTGCTTTCTCCAGAGCACGGAGGATACTATGGAGCTACAGATAAACTAGCTCAAACTACTATTTCTATGAATCAAATGATAACTATTCGGGATATTTTAGTTAAATGTCAGATATGGTATGGGTGACCTAAAAATGATAAGATTATCAAAAGCAAAAAAAGGACAACTTTTTATCATTGAAGCATTTATTGCTGTTTCTGTAATGATTATCATGGTTACAGCATTATATGAAGTACAATTAGCTACTCAGTTAAGCCCAGAGCTAAATTTAGAAGATGAAGTTTTCATTTCTATAAGAGCGCTAGATAATACTGGAAATTTAGATAGATATCTTTATTCTCTTGAAACGGGAATAACAGCAGACATTGAACTGTATAAAGAAATAATTGAACAAGCTATCTATGGATCTTTACCTGATAATGGTCAATTTCTCTTATTTTGTGAAAACGTTACAGTATCTGAAGTGATACCAGAAAGCTGGATAAACCAACATCTAACCCTGCCAGATAGCACAACTGGGATAGACTATTTAGTTACAGAAGTAAACGGAAAGTTTACAGAGTATATTTTCCATTTCCGATTTTGGATAATAGGTGTATAAAATGAGGATTAAGAACTCTTTGATTAAAAATCGAAAAGGACAAGT
>BPTO01000046.1 GCA_023705985.1 Candidatus Heimdallarchaeota archaeon
TTCTTTTGTACGCTCACACCCTCTGGAGGTGATTAGGAGGTTTTGGGACATGCTTAGTTGACATAGTTCCAACTGAGCTATATAACCAAATATAATGTGAGTCAATTATTCTTTCTTGTATCCTTTCCTTTACGAACGTCCAACGAAGCAATTCTTCTACATTATCATCTTGTCCTAGAAAGATGTAGAATCTTAATAATAATGCAATTGTTTTAACCAGTCCGAATGAATTATAGCTCTTGCAATAATAAGTAAGACAATTTTTCATCTTTTTTGTAGCTTCAGTCCATTCATGGTTTCTCATCCATATAAAAAGTGTGTGAGTGTATAATATTTGGTAATATGTGTCTGGGCTTTTATCTTTCAAAGGTGAGATTAGCTCCATCGCACTAGAGATTTTTTGTTCCGCTTTAATGACGTTTCCTTTTAATTGATGAAAAAGAGATTCAGCTAAAAACACGATTGACGTTTGTTCTATTTTGTTGTTTTTTTGAATAATATTTCTCATTTTTTTCAATAGTTTTTCTGTTTGAGTTGATTTTTGCACGTAATAATATGTTTGGAGGTAGTTCTGCCAGTAAATCCTAAATAATAAATTATTGTTATTCAGATGTTCTGCTGTTTTTGTCATTCGTTGAAGCAAAAAACACAATTCTGATGATTTCTCATTCGCACAAACAAGTTCTAAATCAGAAACATACTTTTGAAGCTTTGCAACAGTGCTTATTTTGTTTTTATATTTTAACAATCTCTTCTTAGCTTTATGGAATTCCTCTATGTCTAACATTCTATTTTCTCCTTTCCCTATGTAAAATTCTATTCACATGCCTTTGGAAATATGTTAATTCTGTTAATTTGAGAGTAAATGAAAGATTTTTTTGATACAAGCTATATTCACCGAACACCCAATAATCAATAGTGAAAAGAATATAAAAACCTCTTCGTTGATAATTTTACTTCAACTGAAGGATAGTAAGAATTTTTTTAAAAAAAGAGAAGAGAATAATCCCTTTTTAAGGAGTCCATGCTGGAGGGATTATATAATCATCGCCGGGTTCTGGGTCAAACATAATTCATCACTTCTAATTGTGTTAAACTAAGTATGAGCTAAAGGTATAACAAAACAACAGAAAAAAAGTGACATCAGTCTATTTGTATTAAACCATCCAATAAAAACAGATTTTTCTAATTTCTTTAAGAATAACTCCGACAAAATCCCTATTTCAAAGGAAGAGGGTGATATTTACATATAAGAAAAGAGCAACGTTTAAATATCTAAGTATAGATATGTGTACTACCACGTAAAGTGGATGTAGCCATGTCTTGAGGCATGAGGGGGAAACCTTTCATGCCTTCTTTTTATATTTTAGTTAACTTTTATTCAAGTTTCTCGGTTATTTAAAAAGCAGTATAATTTAAATGAAAATTTTTCTTCTCCAAACCCTATTCCATTGCTATATAAAGTTATGCTGTTTAGGGATGAATTTTACTAAGATATTAATAGCCTCTAAATCGGAAATTTTACCTGACGCCATAAATTCTGTGATAATTTCCTTTACTGTGCAAAAAATGGTTATCTCATCTTGTTTGATATTCTTATTTTCAGCTGTAACTTGTATTTGTTTTCCCAATTTCTTTTCATTTTGTAGTAGAGCAGCTATTTCACTTCTTGGGAAATTCTTTTTTAAAATATTTTTGATTAGTTTAGCTCTCAGTTTTATTTCTAAACATTCCCTCTCGTTGTGCTTTTTAGAACACATTCTTTCACAGATCTGATTTGGTGCTAGCAGGTTAAAAGTAGCAAAATCTTGATTTTGTTCAGTCTGTTTAGGGTTTTTTCCCAAATAGTAATTTTCTAATGTTTTCTGCCCATTTAGGGGTTTTTTTGTCGATTCTTTTATT
This sequence comes from Candidatus Heimdallarchaeota archaeon, assembly GCA_023705985.1. Lineage (GTDB taxonomy): Archaea > Asgardarchaeota > Heimdallarchaeia > Heimdallarchaeales > Heimdallarchaeaceae > 18H4-34. The sequence goes on from BPTO01000046.1 coordinate 1,903, forward strand.
TTTGTGCTTCTATTATCTGTTCTTTCGTTTTGCTTGTAAAGTTCCGTTCTCATCTCTATAAAGTTCTTGTAAAGTGTTGGAAACTCGCTTTTACCGTATTTTCTTAGGATAGTTGATATGTACTCTGAATAACTACTTGGTTTCACGCTATGGTCATAAGTATGGGTTAAGACCGCTTGCTCGTGTTGATCTGAAAGAACAAAACACTGTTGTGTTAGGAGTCTTTGAACCAAAGCAATTTCTTCTTCACTCAAGTTTAATGCTCTGCCTATTCTTTCTGTTTTCTCATTTGAACGAAAGACAATTTTTGTTGAACTATTTGCATGCACAACGTTACTTACACTATCCCACATCTGCGAGATGGTTATGTGCCCTATCCCTAGGCTTCTTCCCAACAAAAAATTGTTTTCTGCAGTAATTAATGATGCAGAGCTCTCAGTATGATAGAAGTTAGGTATTATATTGATAGCTTCTTCCATTATCACCATATATCTAAGAGAATCTGTCATTCCCTTAGAAGACGCGTGTTTATATAGCATTTTCAGGATTAAATTACAGATTAAAAAAATATCAGATGGTCTGGCAGCTCTTCTTTGAAATTGGCTTAAATCCAAGATTATACTTTTTCCTTCATCTAGAACTGAAAAATCTAATGTTGTTTTTGAAACACCTATAATTTCAAAATTTATTGGGTTAAAAATGAAGTTTAACCTGTTAAGAACTGCATCTAACGTTTGTTGAAAATATGTAGTATTTTTGCTCAATTGAAATTGTGTTGTAATGTTACAGAGATTCTTTACGAAGGCTTTTAAATTCCTTCTAGGAGACTTATGAGTCAAGAATAAAGCAGTTTCAAATAAATTTTTCATAGCTGCAGTAAATTCTTGATTGGAAGACTTAAGCATCTCTTCTATGATTAGAAGTGTATCTCTTACGTCATCCTCATCTGTAGTTTCAAATATGTTTATGCATAATGGTCTCGGTTGCCCAATTGTTAATATATCGACATTGGGATTTTCGGTGAAAGTGCGTGCATGTTCTCCCTTTATATCAAAAACAACTGTACTTATTTTTTTATCTACAAGTTGTCTGAAAACAGATGAAACTAATCTACTTTTTCCTTTTCCTATCATGCCAAACATTTCGACATTCAATAGCAGGTTTTTAACATCAATAATTACATCTCTGCCTGAGTATTTTCCGTTAATTGTTTTTCCTATAACAATTGAATTAGGAACTGTTTTGAGATTAGTATTGTTTACATTAAAATCAATAAGATTCATGGAATCTATGCTTCCTTGATAATTGATAGGGATGTGGATTAAGTTTGCGACATTCTCAATTTTGAGTTTTTTATTATTTTTTGGTGATTTAGTGAGCGTTTTTATGAAATTGAGCTTTTTGAACAATAAGTTGGGTTGTTTTATTGAAAAATCACTCGTGTTGCAAATTATAGAGGTTATCTCTTTTTTGTCAGAAAAGATGCTTATTGATGTTAAAATCTTACTTTCATTTTTTCGATCTTTTTGAGCTTGAATAATTATACACGTATTATTGTTTTCAAATTTTAGTAAAAGGTTGTACAAATGATCTGTTATATTAAGATCTCTTGTAGATGCATTTGAGATTTTTATTTTTGTTCTTGTTTTTGTGTCACCCATTATTTTAACGAACTTAGACGTCTGTATTTCTGAAAGTATATCTATATTGCAATTATAATACATTTCAATTGAATGTGTTAGGTAAGCAATATGTTTCTCAATTTTCTTTGAAACTTTTTTTTCATTCCAACCATGCTCAACTACAGCAAAAAAAACGTTTACGCTTCTTCTTTGGCTAAATATACCCATTCGTATTTGTTTTGATTGTAAAAGAAGATGGTTTACAAAAGTGACATTTGTTCTATTCATGTAAGAATTGTTTATAGTAGTTCTATTATTGCTCGTTAAAGGCGAATTAACAATAATTATACTGATTTTTCTATAATATGGTAAGAACATTTTCTTGAGTGTGTAGTATTTCTTTCCTGTGATATTATAATAGGGTAATTTTTTGACTGCTAATAAAATTAGAAGAGTAGGTAAACTAAATCCTATGAACCACTGATTTACAACAAAGGTTTTAATATTTAAGAAAAAATTACTAAAAGCAAGAGATACTTTATTCAATACCAATGTAAACTGATTGACCGGTAACCAACTGAGAATTTCAGGAAATAAAAGCACGAATGTGATGGTTGCTATAATTGTTACGATGAAATATATAATAATGGTTTTTTGAAGAGAGAAACGATAATTTTTCTTTTTTTTCCATTTATCCTTTTTATTGAAAGAACTACTTTTGTTAACCAAATTTCTCTCCTCACTACGAAATCTAGTAACCTATTTTCAAAGAATTTACTACTTTACATTATAAAAGCACCTCAAATATGCGAGTGAATAACTCAAAAACAATTTGAAAATGATGTTGTTCACACTTTAATAACCTTTATTAAAAGTATGAATCATGTACATAATAGTTTAACTTAAACATAGAAAGATGGGTGTGAAATAATAAATGAGATTTCTAGAAGTTCAAGATGATGGTTCTCTAGTTGAAGAATCTGATTTAGAACTTGGAACTGAAAAAGTTCTAATTATTGTTAATGAAGAAACAAAGAGACTATGGTTATGGAAAGGCGTTAATTGTCCTATAAGAAAGAAATTCGTTGGAAGTAGGGCTCTATCAGATTTGAGAAAAAATGAGTATGGTTTTGCTTATATACCTCAATCTTGCGATCAAAATGATGAAACCTCTGAATTCATAATAATGTTAGAAAAAATAGGTAAAACGGACTTAGTATCCCCTGAACTATTAAGCAAAGTAAGAGAAATAAGGGATCGCCAAAAAAATATCAATATATTCAATGAAACTGATATTGAACCTTCACCTTCAATGCCTAAACCACCTTCACCAACACCTGACGTAGAGGAGAGTGAAAGTAGGCTTAAAGATCGTCCTGCACAAGTTCCACAATCACAACTTCCGAACCATTTAGCTAAGATGGGTGCACCCGGAAATCGTCCAATGCCAACAATCCTAACAGCTCTTGAATCTGATGTTGTTGAAAGCCCAAAATCGCAGACGATTGTTGAAGAAAAACCTGATCAAACTAAGGAATCTTTCAAGATTTTAAGAGATTTAGGGGCTCCAAGCGGTTTTTATCGAGATCTTGTGATTATTGGTACAAAAGTATATACAGAAACATATGATAACAAATTTGAGGAACTCGATGAACCTCCTGAAGGTATATTTTTCTCAAAAAACCATGTTCCACGAATGATATGTGAGAAAGGAATTGTTCGATCAATAGAATTCCTGAAACCTGAAGAAGGAGCTGAATTAAGCGAGGAAGACAAAAAGATATCACAGGATATAAATGATCTAATAGCAATGTTTGAGATCGAAATTGGATAAAACCGATTTTTGTCTTCATTAGTTGGTTTTCTTGGTGTAATTAATTGAAAAAATACACAATCACTATTCGTTTACATTCATCTATTTCTTCGAATTTAAAGATTCTCAAAAAAGAGTTTGAAGAAAGTACAATTTTGTTAAATGCATTAATATTAACTCTTTCTTCCTATAAAGAGCTTTCAGACCTTTTTATACTAAATAATAACATAAAACCAGGTTTTTTGCTATTAGCAAACAAAATTGAATTAAGAACCACAAAAAAACTTTATACTCCTATTATAGAGGATTTAATTATAAGGATAATTCCAATCTCTCATGGAGGATGAAGGATTTTTTGAGATTTTTTAATTTAGTTTGAAGTATAATTCGTATTCTACAACTTCTCGAACTAAAATTCCCAATAAATCACCAAAATCTAGAATATTTTTAATATATTCATCCCAAGACATAATGCCATAAGCTTTCAACCAATCTTCATATCCTTTCTTCAAACTCTTTTGGGCTAAAGAATGCTTATTACAATACATGTCTTTTGGCTTGTTTTTTGTTTTTTTACAGATTGGGCATAGGATTCTATTCTGTTTTGTTACCATTCTTTCCTACCTCCTTTCTAGACAAACAATGGAAGTCGATACAAACATGCTCTTTTTTCCTGCCTCTTTTCCATTCCATTAGTGGTAAACCATCAAATTGGCAAATTTTATTTGTTCTGTTAATTTCCCCATATGGTGGAAGCGGATATGTTACTTCGCATTTTATCGACGAATTTTTATAAGAGGAACAAGCAATAAACCTTTTTCCTGTCTTTTTAGAATGGATAATTCTTAGTTCCCCAACTTTGCATTCAGGGCAAGCTCCCAAATTAATAAAACTCTTTTTTTCTGAAGTGAGGAGGTTCATATTTAATGCAATACCTATCTCTGATTCTTTCTTATGAAATTCAAGTAACATATCCTTTAGTTCTTTCTTTTTGGATAGGATAGCTTCGTCAACACTGGTTTTTTCTTCCTGAACATTTTCCATCAATAATTCCAAATTTCTTGTCATATCGGGCTTTACAATAATCGGGTAATGTTTTTGAAGAACCTCTATTACTGCCATACCTAGCGGTGTTGGTTTTATTACGCTCCCTACGACGTATCCTCTTCCAAATAGAGTTTTAATAATTCCTGCTCGTGTTGCTTTTGTTCCTATTTGTTCGTCTTCCATCATTTTTAGAAGAGTTGATTCATTAAATCTTCTAGTTGGCTCAGTAAAGTGTTCTTTTTCATTTATGAAATTGAAGAAGATTTTTTCCCCTAGTTTAAGATCAGGAATAAAGATATCTAAATATGAAACATAAGTTTTGTAATATTTTATCCATCCTTCTTTGACAATGTGGCTTCCACGTATCTCAAAATGATGGGAATTTATGTTGATTACAATGTTTTTGTTTACTTGTTTTGCTCTTTCACCAAAAACCGCGAGATATCTTTTCACAATTAAATCATATAATTTTTTTTCATTTAGTGAAAGGTTCTCTCCTATTAAATTACCCGTCGGGTGAATAGCTGGATGTGCTGCATCTTTTTTTCTCCCTTCAAATGGTTTGAACCTCTTTCTTTCAATAATTTCAATACAGTATGTTTTATAAGAACCATTTTTGGTCAAATTTGTCAAAATTCTTTTGTGTCCTAGTGTCATGGGGAGCTTTTGACTGTCAGTTCTAGGATAGGATATTAAGGCTTTAAGGTACAACACTTCTGCAAAATCTAAAGTTTTACTTGGAGAGAATTTGAAGTGCTTATAAGCTTCTCTTTGAAGATCACTTAAATTAAAAGGTGGTCGTGGTGGAATGTTTTTCTGATTTTCCTCAACATCCTTTACAGCTCCTATCAAGTTGTTACATTCCTTAACAATATTCTGAGCTTCTTTTTTTGTATCAATTCTTGCTTTTTCATAAAACGCGGGACAAGTTTCCTTGTTAACTCTTACTTCACTATCTATGATCCAATATGGTTTAGGTACAAATAAATTAATATAATTTTCTTTCTCAACTACAAATGCTAGTGTTGGTCCTTGCACTCTTCCTATTGAGATTGTTTTGAATTTTTCTGCTACATGTTTTAACGACAAACTTAGTGCTCTTGAATAGTTTATTCCATAGAGCCAATCAATGTAATGGCGGATTAATCCTGAATTCAAAAACCCTAAATTGAGCTCTTTTTCTCTGTTGTCATATGCTTCCAAAATGTCCCACCTTGTTAAGGTGGAGAACTTCATTCTTTCGGCTTGATTTTTTTTCAACAAATACTTTAGGATTATGTAACCTATTACCTCTCCTTCTCTATCATAATCTGTCATTATGATAACATTAGACGCTTTTTTTCTTAAACTACTAAAAGTACTAACAAAATTCTTTGTTCTTGCTGTTTTATCCACTGTATGTGTCGGAACCCATTCATAATCTAAGGCTGGATAATTCCATGTTTTTCCAATTTGTTTTAGTGTGAACAAATGTCCAATTGCTGGGACAACTACTATCTTTTTTTCATTTCGTGTACAAGTATATACTGGAACATTGTTCAACCTTTTAACACTTGGTTTGCCTTTTTCATCTAATGCTCTTGCAATTCTCTTAGCAGCTTGAGGTTTCTCTGCTATACCAAGTGTATATGTTTCGCTTTTGGAGGGCATCGTTATAAACACCAAACCATGTAAAATTGTATGAAATAGTCAAATATACTTCTGTGTGGAGCCAGGACGGGGATTTGAACCCCGGCTCTCTACGAGAACTGATTTTCAAGACCAGCGCCTTAATCCGCTTGGCTATCCTGGCACATTATGAGCACATTGATTAGGAAAAAATGCCATTAAAAATTTATCTAAAGTAGTTATTCTTCTCAAGAAAACAGGGCTGAGTGAATTTGATCTTTTTCTGGTAATCCCTCTATCCTTTTTTGCCCCACAATAATAGTAGGTAAAGAAAGAATATTCACATTCTTATTTTTATCAACTTTAATGGTTTTGTATTCAAATAAACCGCTATACTCATTTAATACCTCTTTTAATATGGTCTCTGCTACGTTACAGTATGGACAATCATCTGTTGTAAAAAGTAATATTTCTTTCATATTTCTATACATTTTCAATAATAAAGTAATAAAAATACAACAAAAAATTTGAGACTAACTGGGATAATATGCTGATATTACAATATTGGTAATAAGTGTCCTTTTTCTTAATGATTCTCGCAAGTACAAGGGTTATTTCCACACTTTGGACATTTCTTTTGATACTTGTTGTAAACTACTTTCTCTAAATCGATATTATATAAATTGGCAAGACTTGCAGTCCAAGCCAAAACATCAGCAATTTCTTCTGATATTTTGGACAAATCATCAAGTAAAACGGCTTCAGAAAGTTCTCCAATCTCTTCTACAAGCTTTAACATTGTTTTTGTTTTTCCCTTTTCTTTGTCTTTAGGAAAATATAGATTTTTCATAAGTTTTTGAAATTCTTGAATAAATATCACCTTCAATAATAATTGGAATTAAAAGTAGAACAATTATGCTGTTGGGGGAGTGTAAAATACGTTTCCTAATATTACTCCTATTATTAAAATAACAGCAAAAATAACTATGTACCATGGACCAATTTTGACACCTGGCAAATCTTCATCATAATATCTCATTAAACCTGCACCAGTTGCAGGCATTGGACTAGTGTCTTTTTTTGTTTTTTGCTTCTTTGAACTGCTCATACTAATCGAGTGGTTGCTAGAACTGAATGTATATAAGTATATAGTTTTTCAATTTATTCATTGGATTTTATATAGTTTTTAATATTCAAATGAAGTTAATTTAGTTTTTGAATGCAAAAATTGTTGGCGGCCCCGACGCGATTCGAACGCGCGACCCCCAACTTTCTTCTCTTTTTTGAAAATTAGAAGGCTGGTGCTCTATCCAACTGAGCTACGGGGCCTAGTTATGGTGGTTTCTTCTCATGTAGTTAATATCTTAAACTTTTTGTTTTCTGGTTTCTATTTTCACCATATTGTCGAAAGTGTTTTATTCGGTTTGTTGTAAATAGAATTGCATCACAATGGGCTATTCAAAGAAACTTCGTAAGCTTTTTTCTGCAGGTTATCAATTATCTCCTGAAGCTTTTACTTTTATAAGTAAATATTCAGAACAACTTGATGCAATTATTGATAGAATTCTTCTAGATAAGCCAAATGAGGTGATTCTGTCTATTGATGATCTTAAAGCAATATTAAAAATAGAAAAAATAATTGATGATGAACAAACATTTTCTACCTCTACTCAAATTGTCAAACAAAAATCTCTTCAAGATGCCATAATTAAACCTTTTAGTGATAAAATTCCTGAAAAATCATCTAAGGAGAGTACTACGAAATTTAGACAAGAAAAAGTAGAATCAGACTTGGAAATAATTTCTTCACTGAGGGAAGCTAAATCTTCAGCCGCTGCAGCTAGTTTTCGTGATTATTTTCTTAACAGGTATGATACTATAAATAATATTTTCAAAAAACGTAGGGACATAACAAACAGGGTAACTACAGAAAATCTTTCTGCAAGCCTAGAAAAGGAGAAAATTTCATTAATTGCACTAGTGTATTCTAAAACAAAGTCTGGAAGAGGCCCTATAACTTTTGAATTGGAGGATCCATTTGGGAAGGTTAAGGGTAGTGCGCAGTTCCCCAAAAACGACTTGTTAAAGAAAATTAATTGTGTTTTGAATGATTCAGTTCTTTGTTTTATTGGTGATTGGAAAAATGGTGTATTAAGAATTAGTGATATTTTATGGCCTGATATTCCTCATGGGCGTCGTCCCAATAACTCAGATGAAGATGTTTTCTTTCTTTTTCTTTCTGATATGCATGTAGGCTCAAAGTATTTTGATGAGAACCTTTTTAGAAAAATAATTAATTTTCTGAACGGTACTCTTCAATCTGACAAACATAATCGTTTGGGTGAGAACATCAAGTATTTATTTGTTGCAGGAGATCTTGTCGATGGCGTAGGCATATACCCAGATCAGGCAGATGACCTTGTATTTGAAAATATACATCTCCAATATTTACTTGCATTTGAATTTTTCGAGCAAATACGAAGCGATGTTGAAATCATTGTTATTCCTGGGAATCATGATGGAGCAAGAACTGCCGAACCTCAAACTCCTATTCAAAGGGAGTTTGCTCCTGAGTTATATTCACTCGATAACATCCATATTTTAGGCAGCCCTGCTTATGTAAAAGCTCATAATGTTGAAATATTAATGTCCCATGGGAATTCAATTATTGACATAAATGAAGCTATTCCAAAAATTTCACATGATACATCAACACCTGCTATGATTGAAATGCTTAAGAATCGTCATTTAGTACCTATTTATGGAAAGAGAACCCCTATCGCTCCTGAAGCTATAGACCAACTGGTTATTACACGAATTCCAGATATTTTTCATACTGGTCATACTCACATTGCTGGAGATGATAGTTACAATGGTGTCACAGTAATTAACTCAGGAACACTACAGCTTCAAACACCTTATCAAAAAAGCATGAATATTAATCCCAATCCTGGATTAACTTATGTTGTGAATTCAAAGAATTTAGATCGAACAGCAATTGATTTTAAGACCATTCAGTGACTTCTCTCTTATTTCTTTTACTCTTGAAGAATCTCGTCTTCATCTATTTGGACATAAGAAAGTATGTCGGCAATTTTTGTAGCGTGGCTTGAGAGCACAGCTATAGCCGTTTTAAATTCTTCAATATCACTTGTTCCACCTACTATGTGAAAATCTCCAATTGACTTTAGTATTAAGAATCCATTATTCCCTCTAACCATTACATCGTTAATAGGTGAGAAATTTAGTCTCTCTAGTGCTAATCTTGCAGCTGCAACAAGTGCTGCCCCTATAGCAGATAATTCGGTCGAATTAGCTTTTTTATCACCTGCATAAAAGGCAATTCTGTCCCCTGTTGCTGTTAAAATAGCCAATGCTTCTAATCTAGCTTCTTGAGTTATGTCTTTCAATTCTTTTGCTAATGCGTAGGCAACCTTTCTTTCTAATCTCATCTTTATCTAATTCTTTTTAAGAAGACACTATATTAATTAATCTTATTGTCAAGTTCACACAATTTCTATTTTTGATACATATTTTCAGTAGTTTTCTCTTAAAACCAACTTGATAAGTAATGTTTTTAAACGCCTTTCTTTTAGTCATTTCAAATACTAATAGAATTTAATTATAGTTATTTAAAGGTGAATAATGATGTCCAGTGATACAGGTATACGTGGCATATTGAGTCGTTTTTGGGATAGAATCGTAGACCACTTTGAAGATTATGAGATTAATAGAGAATCACTTTTACATAAGTTAAGTTTGCTGTTCATTCTTGCAGTTGGTATAATTATTAGATTTTTCCCTCTCATAAGAGGTTATGATCCACTAATCAAGGCATTTGATCCCTATGTTCAGTTAACAAGTGCAGAGTTCATAAGTCAAAATGGCTTTGTAGATTTTATTAGCTGGTTTAAAATGGATTCTTGGTATCCATATGGTTTTCATGCAGGTAAAGAGCTCTACTGGGGTGTTCCTTTAAGTTCAATAATAATTAAATGGTTTTTAGGTATTTTATCAATCAATGTAACAATTCAACAAGCAGCATATTTTAGTCCTGTTATTTATGGCTTTTTAACAATATTAGTTTCATATTTCTTAGGGAAAGAAGCTATTAGTCCGAGAGCTGGGTTATTCACAGCATTTTTCATGTCGTTATCTCCCGCTTATTTATCACGGAGTATTGCGGGGTTCTATGACAATGAATCTGTAGGAGTGCTGTTCTTAGTACTTACCCTTCTCTTCTTTATTAAAGGAATTAAACGTGGTGGAACTGTTTCTGCTTTCTTATCTGGAATAAGTTTAGGCATTTTAATTGGTAGTTGGGGAGCTTATAGATATATATTGGATCTTTTACCTTTAGCTGCTTTGTTCTTAGTTCTCACTCGGAAATTATCCTATAAACTGATAAAAACTTATACTATTACAATAATTACCTCGCTTGGAATAGGCTTTTTGCTTCCACGAGTTGTGCGTAATCAATTTTTCAATATAGAAGTGATGATTCCCGTTCTTATGATAGGGTTATTGATTTTTGTAGGTATAATTCAAAATATATCACGCAGCCTAAGTGAAAAAACTTTCAAACAGATACTAATTTTAGGTGCAATAGGATTAGTGGTTGTTTTAGCCATTCTTATAGGTATATTCCTTTCTCTTGGAATATTTACAAATATTGCTGAAAAATTCTGGGCTGTGATATTACCAGGAGGAAGGTTAAATATTCCTATAATTACTTCTGTTAGTGAACATCAACCTATTACGTGGAGTGGAATCTTCAATAATATTCACATAATGGTTTTTCTTATTCCCTTGGGTATATACTATTGTTTGAAAAAGCCAACTAATGTGAATATCCTTATCCTAGTATTTGGTCTCACTACTATTTATTTCTCAGGCTCAATGGTGCGTTTAGTCTTACTACTTGCACCAGCCGCTTCATTACTAAGTGCTATGGCTATTGATAAACTACTTTATCCTTATTCCTTAAGTGCTCATGGAAAAATGGCTCTTACGAAGAGGAAACTGCGAATAACTAAATCTATTGGAAGAGATGAGGCGATAATTGCCTATGTTGTAATATTCGGTTTGCTAGTAACTTTCTCAATACACAGTATAAATACTGCTGACAATTTAGCACGTATTGAGATGGCTCCTGTATATTATTCAAACGGTCTACCAATCACTGATTGGCAGGAGTCTCTTCTATGGTTGAGACAAAACGCTCAATCCGATGGTATAGTAACAAATAGCCCCTCTGTGGTTTTAAGTTGGTGGGATTATGGTTACTGGATAACAAATTATGGAAACGCAACGTCGCTTGTTGATAATGCCACTACAAATAAAACACATATAGGTGTTGTTGGGACAATGTTGATGTGGGATTTCACTGAATCAATTAAACTTATGTACAAGTATAATGTTAAGTATGTATTAGTGAATAGTCAAGCTGGAGTGAGTAGATTAGGTTCTGATTTAGGTAAAGCTGTGTGGTGTATTAGAATAGCTGAAGCAACTGTTCCTCAATTTGGAGTTGTTGAAGAGGATTACTACGGAGAAAATGAACAAGGTACAACAAATGTCTATCAAAGAAAATTCTATGATTCGGTCCTTTACAGATTGATAGCATATGATGCAGATACCGGTCACGCATTCGATCAATCAGAAAACAGTCCTATAGGCCAATATCCTGGGTTAATGGAATATGCGATAGAATATCCTGTTTACAATTTAAAAGGTGCGGATGGTTTCATTTATTTCAATGAAGTTTTTCGTAGTTATGGCCTTGCCTCTAGTCCTGATATGGCACGCAATTATCCTCTTGTCCGAATCTTTGAAGTGAATTATCCTCCAAACATTGCACAGTTAGCTGCTGAATTGGATAATGCCTATCCTGTTTCCTAAAATTAAGATTCTTTTCCCTCCTTTTTTTTCTGTTCTTATGCAACAACAATCTTGGAAAGAAAGGCAATATTGCTATCTCTAAAGTAGATAAAAACAGCTCTGTGTACCATTTTCTGTTTTTTTTTCAAATATGAAGACAAAACCAAAACCAAAATGCTTTTAATAAAACGAAATTGGTTATTCTATCAAGTATAACCTATGCTAGTTATTAGTAAAACCAAAAAAAGGTGTAGGAAAAATGAGTTCAAAAGAGAGACCCCACTTAAATCTAATAATCATCGGGCACGTAGATCACGGTAAGTCAACCATGACAGGTCACTTGTTATATGTTTGTGGAAGTGTATCTGATAGAGATATCCAAAAATTCGAAAAAGAAGCTGAATTGATTGGTCGTGGAAGTTTCAAGTTTGCTTGGGTATTGGACAAACTGAAGGAAGAAAGAGAGAGAGGTGTAACAATCGATCTTGCTTTTTATAAGTTCCAAACTAAAAAATACTACTTTACAATTATTGATGCTCCTGGCCATCGTGACTTCGTTAAAAATATGATAACTGGTACTTCTCAAGCAGATGCAGCTGTTTTAGTAATTAGTGCAGGAACAGGTGAATTTGAAGCAGGTATCAGCGCTATCGGTCAAACCCGAGAGCATGCTTTATTAGCCAAAACTTTAGGTGTTGATCAGATAATAGTTGCGGTTAATAAGATGGATCTTGCTGAATATAAGCAAGAACGTTACGAAGAAATCAAAAGTGAAATGGAAAGAAACCTAAAGTTGTTTGGTTTTGATACGAATAAAATTCTATATGTTCCAGTTAGTGGTATAAAAGGCGACAACTTAAATGAGAAAGCAGAAACAATGCCATGGTACAAAGGGCCAACACTTGTTGAAGCACTTGATACATTTGTTGTTGCAGCTAAACCTATTGATAAGCCACTAAGGTTACCAATACAAGATGTTTATAGTATTACAGGAATCGGGACAGTTCCTGTTGGTCGTGTTGAGACAGGTGTACTAAAACCGAAAGATGAGGTTATTTTTCAACCAACTGGTAAAACAGCTGCTGTTATGTCTATTGAAATGCATCACGAAGAGATTTCTGAAGCAATACCTGGTGATAACATAGGATTCAGCTGTAAAGGTTTATCTAAACAAGATATGCGTCGTGGTGATGTAGTCGGACATAAAACTAAACCACCAACAGTTGCAAAAGATTTTATAGCTCAAGTTCAAGTTATCCGTCATCCTTCTGTTGTTGCTGCAGGATATACTCCAGTAGTCCACTGTGGTACAGCACAAGTTGCGGTAAGATTTGCCGAGCTAATAATGAAGGTAGTAAAAGGAGAAAAAACTGATAAACCTGATTTCTTAAAGAATGGTGATGCTGCAGAGGTTCTGATGATTCCTACAAGGGATATGGTCATTGAACAATTTAGTGATATTCCTCAATTAGGACGATTCGCAATCAGAGATATGGGACAAACGGTTGCAGTAGGCATTGTTAAAAAAGTTACACCTAAGTAAAATGTTGTAATTTTCATTTTTTTCCTCTTTTTATTATTTATTTTCTTTTAATATGTTTAAGAGAACTAGACTGTAAGAAATTTCCATAATTTTTAGCAACTTCATTCGTACTATATGAAACTATCCACTAAATACTCTGTTTGCCTTGTTTAAAAAAAGCATTAAAAGCATCAACTAAGCTATTAGATTCTTCTATTACGTGATAACCTTCGAAGGATTCAACTTTCTTTTCTTTTGAATCATTAGAATTAAGAGATGCAACCCTAGTTCTTCTAATATTTCCTTTACAATCAACGGCAATCACAAGTGTATGATCATTTGCATGCATTAAGACGAAATTGAACAACTGGTTATCTTTCATATTGTTAAGGTGCTGTTTATCTATTCTGCACTCCAATATATTGCCACATTGTTCACAAGTGATTGATTTAAGTATATACTTCTCTTTTTGAAACATTTTAATCACTTTGAATTTTTCTCTAAATTCTATTGTATTTTGAGATTATTTCCTCACTTAAACTCTGTTTTTCTTTAATTATTTCTGATACAAGATGTTCAAAAGGTTCAGAAACATTAGCATTAAAGAGTCCACTTACAAGAAAGTGTTTTTTCAAATTGTACATTTTCATAAAATTGTGAATGTCTTCTATAGACACTTCTGCTTCACCTAAATCTGCCTTATTACCAACTAAAATCTCAGGAATATTTGAATAATTGTTATTAATAAGATAATCTCTAGCTAGATCTACAAATTCATTAAGGTCTAGTAGTGTTTCAATATCCGTTACATCATATACATACATTATACCTTTAATACCTCTAAGAAAAACATCTATCATAAAGCGAAATTGTTTTTGTCCCGCAAAATCCCAAATTTGTAGAGTATAATAACTATTTTGTAGTATGACTCTCTTAACAGTAATGTCAACTCCTTTAGTCATTGTAATGTCATCTGGGTTATTTAATTCTCCAGAGTAGCTTTTTGATATTGTAGTTTTTCCTACAGATCCAAGCCCTAAAATTGCGATTTTCAGAATTTCTCCTTGTTTTGTGTTATAAAAACTTCTTGAACTCATCATTTTGTTTACCTCATAAAAGATTTAAAACACCACATTTTTTTTTGAAAAACTAGCTTTACCTGCAATGAAACTATGAAGAGAAACCGAGGAGTAAATGGGTTGACTGTTAATAAGTGAAAATTCTCCTCCACCGTAAAGTGTGATGAAAGGAACGTCTTCTCCTAGTGCTTTCTTTATCATTATATTTTCGTCTTCAATCTTGTCACCAGCAATTATTAGCCTGTTTGAACAGTTAACAAATATACCAAAAAGTGGGTTGTCTATATTTTCACGCGCTTTGATTGCACATTCATATGCAGATTTTTTTATTCCCGATCCTGATTGAGTAAACAGCTCAGTCTTGAATGGTTTGCCATTTAATTTACTATTTGGAATTGACGTAATCAATCCTTTTAATGCTGGATGACTTGCACAAACATAAGGTGAATATTCACCATTTTCAAGCAGCACAGCTGTCAGATATAGCAAAGATGCATATGAATATCTGCTAAAAGCCTCATCATAGAGCTCCCTAGTCGTATTAATTTCATCTAGAAACTTATCACTTGCTGATTTTTTTTCTATTTTCTGAATATACCCTCCTTTTAAATAATCCGTAACTATGTAGCTTTTGTGTTTTTGTGATTTATCAAATGTCCAACTATGACCAAATTCTAGAATATCAGACGAAATCACTGTTCCAACTAGTGCATTTTGATATACTTGATTCCCTTGAAATTGAAAATTCGGATTTACATCCATTTCATAGGTTGCTCCTCCAATTAACTCATCAACACCGCTATTTGATAATATTTCTAGGATTACGTCTGCATACTCAGTAACTCCATATCCTTGTTTCCCCATATTTTTTTGTATCAAAGTCCCAATAACACCGAAAATCCTCTTAAATTTATGTGCAAAAAACGAATCCATAGGTTTCATATCTTCCATTGCACCAGGAAGAAAACTTGGTCCTGGTGTTATGATAAAACCAATTTTTGATTTTAGTAAAGTGTTTTTATATTTTTCTTTTATTATTTTAGCTCCCTTTTTTGGTTTAGTTCTTATATTGGAATATGCAAATGGTTTTTCAAAATGAATCTCGTTTGATTTTATTGCCATTGCAGCACAGCCTTGAACTGTAGGTTTTTCATCTGAAGTGACCACAGCTGGAAATGTTCCTCCCATGATATTTTCTGTACCACTTTCTTCTTGAATTTTTAAAAGCGCTTTTTGGTAATCTTCCCTGTTTTTATAACTCGAAGTTAATGCTACCAAAACAAAATTTGGAGTACCATTTATGTCAGATATAACATTTTTCACTATGTCTTTTGTTGTTTTGTGTATCAATCTATGGCTTACGGTAGAAGTACTTATTTGCATTGGAGTTCCCTCATAGATATTGAGAAATAAGTGAGGATTTTCTTTTTGCCTCTATAGATAACAGACTCATGTTTGCATTATGAGTTGCTAATGTTGTTAGTATTGTAACATTATTTACAATAAAAAATAAAATATTTGTTTCGTTTAACTCATAGGTCACTTTTTTTAGGTTATTTGTTTTCATTTCTAATGAAACCTTTTCTACATTTGATTTGCACCATTGTAACATTCTAATTATATGGACGCAGTTTTGCTCATTGAATGCAGATTTCACTACACTACCATCAATCCTGAAGAGAACCGCAGCGTCAACATCATCAAGGTGTATTAAATCCTCTAATTCTGATTCAATTCCATAATTTGATTTCATGTTCTAACCTCTTGCAAGATTTGTGGGTCTGTCAAGGTTTTTACTAATTCTACATTGAAATTTTGTTCCTTCCCAAATCTGTTTGACAAGATGTTTTGAGCAATTTGAGCTACGATTCTTTTCTTTGGATCCCTTGCTTTTGCCATGCTTTTTACTTTGATTAGTAGTTCTTTGTAATTATTCTCAGTTTGTAGTACCTTTCTTTCTTGTTCAATGATTGAACTTGTGTCAATCTCTATTCCTAGACCATTGACAAAAGATAGTGGATAAATGCCTTCGTAGTGTGGGGTTTTTCTGGATTTTATGATTTTACAAGTCCTGTTATATTTTCCTCCTAATCCTAAGCTCTGGATATGAACAACGTTATCAGAAAGGTAAATTGGCACTCTAGTCTCGTTTGAGCCAATATCTGTTTGACCAAATGCATTAGGTTCTTCGACCGTTTGTAAAACTGTTCCTAATGAACTAAGGTGATAATAGGCTTTAGTTAGTATTTTTCTCTGCTCTTTTTCTGATGGAAACTCCCAAAGGATTGGTGTTAATGGATCTAAAACGATGCGTGTATGTCTTATGTTTTGATGTTTAAGCTTTTGTGCTAGTGCTGGTAGGATATTAGTCATAAATTCTACTATTTTCTCACTTTCCACTAGATGAATAAGATCAGAAGCATCATGTGTAATATCATTAAAACTTATTCCTAAAGATTCTGCTTCCGAAATCAGTTTTGAAGGACTCTCTTCAAAAGAAAGATATAGAATGTGATCTCCCTCTAATAACCCTTGGTAAATATAAGAAAGAGCAAAAGTGGTTTTTCCTGTTCCACTACTTCCTACTATCGAGTTCACAGAATTTTTAATTAGTCCTCCATGTAGAAGCGTGTCTAATCCTATAATTCCTGATGGTATTCTTTCAACTTTTGTCA
>BPTO01000047.1 GCA_023705985.1 Candidatus Heimdallarchaeota archaeon
TAATTAAACTAAGGTAAAACCACTTCTTTATTACTAATTTTCTCGTGAATGAGATAACTTTTCCAATCACTTTTGCAACTACAATTCTGAATGTTGTTAAGGACAACTATATCCTGTGTTAAAGTAAATTCTTTTAGAGCATCAATAAATGATCTATCACAGTCCCCACAATTGTGAGCACCTCTTTCGTTACCGCCTGAAACAGGATCACATATCACTCGTAAACTAGGAAATTCCATTTTTATTTGTTTGCACAAATAAGTCAGAGATCTAAGCCAAGGTGTTCGATACCCTCTCCTATCAAATAGTTCCGATAAGAAAGTCCCCCTGTGGATACTTATTGAATTTATTGAAACTGTATCGATATCCAACAGAACACATTTTTCTACAGACTCCATAATATCCACAATTGAATCATATTCTGAAATAAATGGAGGTTTGAATAGAAGATAAGCTTTTACTTTTGCACCTTTATCCAAAATTCTTGGTACAACTCTCTCAAAATCCTCCCACAGAAAACCTTTGTTTATTGAATCTTTTAAGATTTTATTATTTGCACTTTCGAGCCCTATTGCGATTTCGATTTTTGAAATATCAATGTTAGAATCTATTTGTTCTAGAACTTGCTCTGTTATGTACTCTGGACGGGATTCTAATACAACTTCTTCAATTTCATTATACTTTTTAAGAGTGGAAAGAATTTCTTTGAGAACATTTCTTGGCATTTCCTTTGAGTCCAATATACTTCCACTGGTAAAAAGTTTAATCGAATAAACTTGATTATCTTGGATGGATTCTCTTATAATTTTATCAAAGCTCTCCACAATTTTTTCAAAATCAGGTTGTTCAGGATTATCGTATAAATATCCACATATTGAGCATCCTCCACTTTGGGACATAGCCCAAGAACAACCTCGGGTGGGGATTATAAAAACAAGGGCTTTTCCCGGACCATCACGAAGGCGGTGGTTTTCTTCCCAGTAAATGAGTTTTTTAGTATGAGAACGTTTTGCTAAAAATGATTCTCGTGTTGATTTTATTAGTTTTGCAAATTTAGGGTTGAATTTCAACTTATCATACCTTCCTTTTCTTTTTTACTTTTGCAACACTTCCAGAACTCATTTTATTTATATCTGCTCCAGAAACCAATGAAGTAGCTGTTCCTATAACTTCATCTGCATGAATTATCAGAATCTCGTCTTTGGGTAAAATAGCATTATCTGCTTTTATTACTCCTGGAGCAAAAATACTGCTTCCCACTATTTTCTCCGCACCAAATTCCAATTTTACAAGAGATTGCTCAACAATTAATTGTGCATGTTCTGGAGAAATAGAGAGTAATCCTTCAGCTGTACGAAAAGTCGCTAATTGTTTTTTATCATAGAATATGTTCAGATTTCTTGGATATTTTCCTTTTACTTTTATACTTGAAGGGAAGAGTATTTTTCCTGTCCCTGGACCATACTGGTAATCCGCTATTGCTTGAAAACGTCTCGCGTAATGTGATAATTTATTTATTTCGTCAAATCTAATTTCAGATCTTATTTTTTGTAAGATTTTTGATAGGTTTTCCAGTGATTCATAGCTTGTGGGGGAGGATTCTAGTGATGTATTATAGATTTCGTAATTATATGGTATAATTGCCTTATTGACAATTTCTGAATAACTCTTACCATGTGTATGGTTAATAATAATTGCATCTTCTGGATATTTTGCTAAAACTTTTTCCAGAAGTTTAGCTGTAACATCGATTTCCTCTGTGGACCACTCTCCTGTTACAGGGATATCATAATTCTTTGCTGGAAAAGTTTGTTCTAATTCTCTGGGGACAAGTGAAAGAGGAGATGTCAGTATTAATTCAGAGAGAATAGAAAATATTCCTTTACCACCTCTACTAATAGATCTATTGAAAATCATATGAGATTTTGAGAGAAAATATGGTTTTCTAGCGGAACAAGGGAGTAATAAGATCAGTTTAGAGGAGGGAAGGGGCATAAAGCGTGTTTCTATCCTCTTCCGATATTCCATAACTTCCGGGCGAAAAAGTGATTCTTCTCCTATACATTCAACTTTAGATTTAGATGCTAATGGTATTCTTTTTTGAAAAGAACTAGAGTATTTTTTATCATAATATCGTAAAGTAGCAGCTAAAGTAACGGAATTGTGAACGTCTTTTTCTACTAGATTTCTGAGTGTTCCATTACCAAGAGCAAACTGAATTCTAGACATGGTATTTTTTAGAATAAGTTCATTATGTTTGAAAACATCTGGTGGAGAGTTGAAACAATGATGGCAATAACAATTAGGATGTGAGGTTAATTTATATGTACCATCATTCAATAGAAATTTACCATTTTGTGAAATATAATAAGCAATCGAATTGTCAATGAAATCAATACCAGAATATATAAGGAATGAATAATGAGAGGGTGCTACAGGACCTGGAATATAGAGAGCGATATCTGGTGAGAGATTTTCCCTAAGAGATATAAACGCTTCAGCTAGCCTTCGTTGATTATTGAAAAGATTTTGGAAACCAGATAATATCACAAGTGAACATTCAGTATCTAAAATCAGTTCAATGATAGGATGATCTATGAACGTATAAGGAAGTGTGAATATTTGTTTATATTTTGATGGTAAATCAAGAAAAGAGTTAACATATGATATCAAATCATCTTCAGAAATTGATTTGTTTATTGATGAGGGATAAAATGGTTGAAGAGATAAAACAAAGTCGTTTGAAAGTGCTTTCGATTTCAGCTTTTCTGGAATATTCCAAGAAAGATTGATTTCTTTTTCTTTTTTATTGCTAAAATCTGGTGGGAATGGTAATTTGAAAGAAGCTGAATAACCACTGGATAGAATGGTATCCTCTATTGAGATAATACCTGGTGATAATGGAAATTGGGTGCGCGTTTCAACTAATGTTCTCGAAAATCCATATTGTGAAATAGGTTGAAAAAATCTCAATTCATGCACCTTTTTTAGTTTAACGGAATTTAAACAACATAAAAAGAATATGTTATCATAGAATAAATCACCTAAATTTCCATCGCTCAAATTCATTAAAAGAGTGTATTGGCGGGCTAAGCCGGATTTGAACCGGCGGCCATCAGGTTAAAAGCCTGCTGCTCTGCCTAGCTGAGCTACTAGCCCAAAAATTTGACGGTTTGTCGTGTTATCTTCATCTTTCTACAAAGTCTAATAAAATTTTCGTTGGTTACCTAATAAATTGTTTTACTAGATTTGTTAAAAAGGGACTCGAAATGTGTCAATTTTACTTTTTTACTGCTTTTTTGCTTACATATGCAACAATTTTTATTATGAGTAACACTACTCTTATTTGTTGGTTTAATTGTATCATATTATAGTGGTGTTGAAATGAACATTTTTCAGCGTTCTAGTCGTGATATTGGTCTTCTGATTTATTTAGCTCAGCGATGTACTATAGATCGGGAAGCTGAACTTACAACTACTCAAATAGCAAAGTATTTTGAAATTTCCCAGCAAAGCGCGTCGCGGTGCCTTATTCAAGCTCATGAAGAAGGTTTAATTATTTGGGCTTCAGATCCAAAAGGGTCAAAAGTTCGTTTAACGCATCTAGGTCTTTCACTCCTTCACAAGTTGAGATACGAATTAGAAAGAGCTCTCCACCCTGAACATACTTTTATTATTCTTAAAGGTAAAATTTTTTCAGGTTTAGGAGAGGGAAGTTACTACATCTCTCGTACTCCTTATATGGATTCTTTTCACTCTAAACTTGGTTATCAACCTTTTCCTGGAACTTTAAATATTAGAATTCGTTCTGAAGATGAAGATTTTCTTGATGTAATCAAAGGTTCTTGGCCTGTTGTTATTCCTGGTTTTGAGGAGGAAGAAAGACGCTTTGGAGATGTGCTCTGCTACCCAGCACAAATTCCTAAATTAAAGGCAAAAGTAGCGATTATCATACCACGCCGTACACATTATGGGGAAAACACTCTTGAACTAATTAGTGATGTGTATTTAAGGGAAGCTTTAGCCCTTGAAGATGGTGATGAAATAGAAATTGAATATTCTTTGAAACAAAACAAAGAGTAAGATGAAAATGAATAAAGCAATCGAGAAAACTGTCATCAAGTTAGTTTTTTCTAACAAAATTAACAAGATTGAATCTTCTTTACTAACAATTTCAAGACAATTAGAATTAAAACCATCATATCTTGAACCTGTCCTCTCTTCTCTTGTCGCAGAAGATACTTTAAAACTTAATCCAAATGAGATTTATTCCTTATCACATTTTGGACGAAAATTAGTAACAGTGGTGATGACATCAGGGGTTTTTGATTTATTACATATTGGACACATTTTTACTTTTCAGCAGGCAAAACTCTTAGGAGACATTCTTGTTGTGGTTGTAGCAACAGATAAGACTGTTAAGAAATTAAAAAGCCGTACTCCTGCTAATTTTCAAGATGAACGAACTAAAGTTGTGCAACATATTAAGGAAGTTGATTGTGCTTTGGTAGGAACTGAAGAAGACTTCATCTCAACCATTGATTTCATACAACCGGATATTATAACACTAGGTTACGATCAAGTATTTGAGGAAAAAGATCTTCACAAGCAGCTTTCTGAAAGAGGTTTTGGTCATATTAAAATTATAAGATTGAAACAATACATTCCAGGCAAGTCAACTTCAAAGATTGTTCAAGATATTATAAATTATAGCTTTAAAAATAATTAAAGATCCTTTACTTTTATCTTATCCAAACAATAGCTTAAAATCTGAGAAAGTATTATTCATTGATATGTTCGTTAAGAACCGTGATGCTATATTTTCACTAGCGCGTAATGCTAATGAAAAATCCATTCTTCTTTTTCTTACCAATAAAATAGATGAAATTCTTTCCAACGCACACCCGTCAAAGTTATTAGCGACTTCTATCTCATTTGGTGAAAATAGCTTCAAGGTTCAGGATACAGAATTCAGTTTTTCTTCATACAATGAAATCTATTTAATCGCTTTTGGCAAAGCATCACAGCCTATGGTAGAGTGGATGACTGAAAACTTCACTATAAAATTCAAACATATTATTATCTCCTCTCCATCAAAGAGTATTAGAGAATATAATAATGAGTCATTTTGCTCATTTTACAAAGCAGGGCATCCTAAACCTGATAATCAAAGCCTTCAAGCAGCAGAAGAGGTGTTAAATCTTTTACAGTCTCTGAAAAAAGAAGATTTGATTATATGCTTAATATCTGGAGGTGGTTCATCTTTGCTAGATTTTCCAGATTTTAACATTCCTTTCAATGATTATCTTTTACTTATGGAAACCATGTTGTCTTGTGGTGCTCCAATACATGAAATAAATACAGTACGTAAACATTTCTCAAAAACTAAGGGTGGAAAGTTTTGTATAAATACTAGAGCTTCTATAGTTTCTTTAATTATTTCTGATGTAATAGGAAATGATATTTCCACCATTGCTTCTGGTCCAACGGTTCCCGATAAAACAACTTGGAAAGAATGTTGGAAGATTTTCCAGAAATACGGTTTAATTTCTACATTACCTGATTCTATTCTTTTTGTCATAAATAAAGGAATTAATGGGACAGTACCCGATACACCTTCAGATCCAGTTTTATTTTCTCGAGTTCACAATTTTATGATTGGAAATAATCAACAACTTTTGGAGCGAACTAAAAACGGTTTAAACAGTGCTTTTACCGCCTCAGTGGTTGATTATGCGCTTCAAGGTGAAGCTTCTGTTGTTGGTGAAAATCTTGCTCATTTTGCACTCACAAAATACTCGAATAGAAAGAAAGGTTCTGAACAGTTTCTATTCTTTTTATTCGGTGGTGAGACAACTGTAACACTTCAATCGAAATCAAGTAGTAAAGGCGGGAGAAATCAAGAATTAGCTTTGTCCTTTGCTCTTACTATTAAAAAGGAGGTTCCAGTATATTTGATAGCATTAGGTACTGATGGTATTGATGGATTTTCGTCTGCTGCTGGAGCAATAGTGGGTCCATTTACATTATCCAACTTGCAGAAAAGGGAAAAAGCTTTAAGGTGTTTAGAACAAAATGATTCTAACCGATTCTTTCAATTAGAAAGAGGAGAAATATTAACTGGTCACACCGGAACTAATCTTATGGATATCATTATTATTTTAATTGAGCAAATTATGTAGTTAGATATTGTCTTTGTTAATATTTAATCTTATTTTTTCGCTTTGAATTGCCCCTAGTAGATCTGATAACGTTCTTTCAATTAACACTCTAGCTATGTCTTTTTTTCTTCTGAAATCAGAAACTAAATTCTTCCCATAATCAATTTGCATGAAAGTGCCATAAATTTCTTTCATTGTATTGTAAACTGATTTTGCTTCCTCTATTTCATTATCTAACAGTTTTTCTAATATATATCTTCGTAACTCACCTATTAAATCTGCAATACCTAGTAAGTAAGTTTGTTCTGTTACCTTAAGTTCCTCTACTGTAGAAAATTTTCCTTTTTCCACAATATCAAGGAGCAATTTAGCTTCAGTATATTCTTGTAGAGCTACGTTAACTAACCCTAATTGGTAAAAAGAAGGTTCTGTTTCAAGAATTTTAGTCAATTCAATTAAATTATTTTCAGCCTTTTCCAAATTCTGTTCGGTTTGATTAATTTGTTTTCTATGAAAACTTTCGATACTTCTTCCCGAATACTTCACAACATCACGGGATAATCTCATTAAATCGTCTCTAATTTCATTAAGTGAAACCAATCTTCTTTCTATCTTTTCTGATAAAGTCTGAAATATTGATGTATCTATCATCGTCAAGTAATCTCTAATAAAGGATTACTAATATCTTATGATTAGGTAAAGTTGACTTAGGAAGCAAAAAGATTAATACTTGCTTTTTTTCGTTCTAATGAAACCAAGAGGTAATTTTCAATGACGAAAGAATCTTTTGAAAATCTAAGGGTTAACATTGATTCAGCGCTTCAAGAATTTATGAATGATCAATCATTAACGATTAAAGATAATGAATTTTTCACTTACTACTATGAACAAATTAGTAATTTTTTATTCTCTGGAGGAAAGAGGTTTCGACCGGTATTAATGGCTGTTTCTGCTGCTGCTGTTAATCCCAAAATTTTGGGAAAAGATTTATTTCGTGTTTCTCTTTCACTCGAGCTTTTGCATAACGCTAGTTTAATTCATGACGATATCATGGATAAAGCTGAATCTAGACGAGGAATAAAGGCATTTCATTGTACTTTTCGAGACTATGCAACAGAAATGTATTCATCAAAAAACACTGATGTTTTGAATTATGGCTTATCCATGGGTATATTGGGAGGAGATTTTGCATATAATCTAGCATATAAAGCGATTCAAGAAGGTAAGTTCAATGCAGAAACTAAGTTAAAAGCCTACCAAGAGTTTAATGAAGGTTTTATGAGTATCGTAAAGGGCGTTATTTTAGAAACAGATATGATGAACAAGTTCGAAGTAACTGAAAAACAATATATAGAAATGAATAAAAGAAAAACAGCTGCTTTGTTCGAGAAATCAGCTCGAATAGGGGCAATATTTGCTGGTGGAACGGAGTCTCAAATTGAAAGCCTTGGAAATTACGGAAAGAATGCAGGAATAGCTTTTCAAATAGTTGATGATGTTATTGGAACTTTTGGTGATCCTGCGAAAACAGGTAAGCCTGTAGATAGCGATATTAAGGAAGGAAAGAAAACCATTTTACTAATTAAAGCGATAGAGAATTCCACAGAAGAACAACAGAAAATGCTCAACAAGATTGTAGGCAATCGTAGTGCAACCCAGGAGGAAATAGAGCAAGTGTGCCTAATAATGAAAGAAACAGGAGCTGTGGACTATGCTAAAAAGAAGGCAGAAAAGCTTTATAAAATGTCAATTGATTTCTTAGAAAAAGCTAGCCCTAAATTAAATATTCATTATAAGGAACTTCTTATCAATATTAGTAAAATGGGCGTATATAGAGAAAAGTAGATTATAGGTGAAATATTCTGTCTTCCCAAATTTGCGAGATTGTCTGTTTAGGTACCGAACTATTAATTGGTACTACTGTTAACACAAATGCAACATTTATTGGAAAACACTTAACTAAAATGGGATTTGAAGTAAGAAGAACTACATGTATTAGAGATGATTTAGAATTAGCAGTGGAATTTTTTCATGGATTATTTGAAAGGAAACCTAATGTTGTCATAGTTTCTGGTGGTTTAGGACCCACTTACGATGACATACAACTTGCTGTAATATCAAAAGCTACCAATATTGAAATTGACGAAAATCAAGAAGCTTTAGAACAAGTCAAGGAATATTATAAAGCAAAAGGTTTAGAGTTGACTAAGGAGAGAAGAAAGATGGCTAATATGCCAATAAACTCAACAGTTCTTGATAACAAGGTTGGAGGTGCACCTGGATGTTTAATCCAATATGAAAACATCGATATTTTTTGCTTACCTGGTGTTCCAAGCGAAATGAAAGATATTTTTACTAGACACATAATTCCTTTCTTGTCTTCAAAAGGATATGACAAACTATACGAGATTAAGTTTCGCGTTCTAAACTGTTTTGAAAGCCAACTTGCTCCTTTTATCAACCAAATAAAAGGAAAATTTCCTTTCTTGTATATAAAATCTCATCCAGTACATGAAGAATCAACAGGAATAGTATTACACTTATCAGGCTTTGGAGATGAAGCTAAAAAGCATATACATAAAGTCAGAAAAATGCTAGAACAACTGTTTGTGAGTAATATAGAATCAATTGAAATTGAAAATATTCGAGAATGAGAAAAATGGCTCAAAGATATTATACAATTTTTATGCTTGGGACAGCTGGAAGTGGTAAAACATTTCTCACCAGAACTTTAAATGACTGGTTCGATGATAGACGTCTAGATGTTGCGACTCTAAACTTAGATGCTGGAGTACGTAGATTACCGTATAATCCAGATATCGATGTAAGAGATATTATCGATATTGATGAATTAATCGATAAATATCAACTTGGACCAAATGGGGCGATGATAGCCAGTATGGATCTTATTGCAACGAAAATTGACAAGATTAAATCTGAAATCGACTATTTGAAGCCCGAATACTTGCTTATTGATACTCCAGGGCAGATAGAACTTTTTGCATATCGAAGCAGTGGTCGTCTAGTTTCTTCTATTATAGCGGAAGAAAGTCAATCTGTGTCTGTATTCTTAATCGATCCTTCACTTATAATACGTCCTGAAGGATTCTCAAGTCTATTACTTCTTAGTGTTTCTATTGCTTTCCAACTTTCACTTCCACAAATAGTAGCAATTTCAAAGGAAGACCTTATCGAAAAACAACAATTGGAGAGACTTGAAAGATGGATTGAAGAACCTGCAACACTTATTGCTGATATAAGGCAAATCCAAAATATTTCTCTCACGCAACAGCTTAGTCTAAGTGTTATTGATTTGTTAAATCAGTTTAAAGTAACAGGTGAACTGTTCCCTATCAGTTCTCAAAGTGGATTTAATATTGATACTCTTGTCGGTACAATTGAAAGAGAATTTGGAGAAAAAGATGATTTTTATGAATGAAACAAATTCAAAACTACTCGCCAAATCGCCTTTGTCTTCTTTGATATGTTCTTATGGCTCTCCAAAGATCTATTTTTCTAAACAAAGGCCAGTTAACCTCAGCAAAATAATATTCAGAATATGCTGATTGCCAAAGCAGAAAACCAGATAATCTTTCTTCGCCAGATGTTCGAATGATTAATTCAGGATCCGGTAATCCATTGGTGTAAAGATATTTGTTTATTAATTCCTCATTTATCTCTTCATCACTAAGATTTCCCTCTTTTGATTCATTAATGATTCTTTTCAGAGCATCCACTATTTCAGCTCTCCCTCCATATGCCATGCATATATTTAATCTGTAGTTGTTATACTCTTTTGTAGCACTTTCTGTTAATTCTATCTCTTCTTGAATCTCTTTTGGTAACATTGAAAGTCTTCCTAAAACTTTAATGCTCACCTTGTTCTTGTGAATTCGAGGGTCTTCTCTAATTTGAATCAGTTTACTTTTTGCAAGATTCATAATTATGTCAACTTGCTTTTTATCTCTGGAAAAATTGTCTGTAGAAAAAATCCAGCATGAAACAACTTTCACACCAAGGTCCCATATCCAATCCAGAACTTTTTCAAGCTTCTCAGCTCCCAGCTCATAACCTAATTCGTAAACTATACCTAACTTTCTGCTTGCACGACGGTTACCGTCTAATATAATACCTATATGTTCTGGAACATTACCTTCTTTTATTTCTGACTTTAATTTTTTTTCATAAATCTTATAGATAAATTTAGGGACTAACCAGTGCATAAAAGTCACCATTGGCAATTACTAATATCTCATAACTATGCCGTTTTGACAATTCTTGATCAACATTTTCTTTGCTATTTTTAAGCAATTGGAAGATTGTTTTTTTTGAAGCGTATTTTTATGTCCTCATTTTTTATTATCTGATAAATCCTTAAGAGTTATTAAGTAATCGATATATGGTGTGTAATTCTTAACTTCCTCTTTTGAAGGACATACTAATAATACCTCAACTTTCTCTCGAGCTGCGATTACTACAGGAAGTAAAGAATCATCATTTACTCCTATACATATAACATCCATTTTCTGAGAATTCAATATATCTAAAACCTCTAAAGTGAGATGGATGTCATTATTAGAGGGAACAATAATTGGGGATATACCTTTACTTATAAACATGACATGAATTTCAGAAGATAATTGTTGATCAAAGATAACGATATTCTTCCTTATACTTCCAATTTGCTGAATCTGATCTAATAGTTGTTCAATCTTCAAAGGATCTATGGAAGTCATTAAATTTCCCGCAAAAACGCATCCTATACTTTTTTCATGTCTTCTTAAAATTTTTAAGACCCGTTGAGACATCGACTTCAAGAAAGTAGATATTTACATCTATTTATACATTCGTCTTAAATCAACACGCATGGCATCACATAATTATTACGGGGTTAACAAATCTAAAGTAAGCTTTGCTTTTGATATAATAGAGGTTAAGTGTATATTTGTTATGCTTTTAAAGTGAAACCTCTATGAAATAACGTGATGGATAAAGAGAAAAAAGAATCTATGTAAAGAATTCCTCTTGCCCGTCTGAATAGGTTTAATAATGTGAAAGAGAAAATACTTACGAAATAGCGGAATTTATAAATCCTCTTTGACCAATATAATAATGGGTAGTGCGAAATGGCTTTTGGTATAACATTCGAAAACAAAACAACAGAATTAAAAACTGCTCTAGCAGATTTAAAAATAAAAGTTCCAGAGATAGAAAGTGCAGCAATTGTATCAATTGAAGGTCTCCCTATAGCTTCTGTACTGCCTCAAGAGATTGAAGAAGCTCGTCTTGCAGCTATGACTGCAGCAATGTTGTCTCTTGGTGAAAGAGTAGCTCAAGAGATGCAAAGAGGAGAACTAGAAAAGATTTTCATAGAAGGAGCTTATGGTTACATCATTACTATCTCTGCAGGAGCAAATGCTGTACTTACTGTGTCCGCGAGAAAAGAAGCAAAACTTGGTTTAGTCTTCTTAGATATGGCACGTGCTTCACAAGAAGTTGAACGTTTATTGACATGACCCAATTGTAAGGTACATATGTTGTACATAAAAACAAGCTTATATTATATTTTCAATTATTTCTTTCTCTTGCATCGCTTACTATTATCTTTAGTTTTTCTTTTACATTGTTTTTCTCAACACTCACATTACGAAAAGTCTTTAAAAACTACTTATTCTTCCTCTTTTGTGTAATATGATGGATGAACCAACAGTTGAGCAAAATAATATAGAGGAGATAGCTGTTGAGTTGAGTAAACTTCAGGAAGAAATCCAGATTCTCAAAAAAGAAAGAGATGATAATAATACTCTAACAAAAGAAGCTTTAACAAAGCGAAATGAAATCAACCAAGGGATTAGCCATCATTTGAAAACGGCAAAGGAATACGTTTCTAAAAGAGATGAGACCAATGCTCAAGTAAAAGAGTTGAAAGACACAAGGGAAAAAGCTCAAGAAACTCTTAAAGAGAGCAGAATGGAACTTTCATCACTTTCTGAATCAAATGAAAAGATGGGTGAAAGTGAACTCAGAAAAAACAGAAAACAGATGCATAGGTTGAATGATCAAATCAAAAAGCTTGAATGGAACCTTCAAACTCAAATTTTATCAACAAATAAAGAGAAAGAAATAATTCAACAGTTAGAAAGTTTATCTGAGCAATTTAATGGAATTGCTACAAAGGTTAATCTCTCTACAAAAGAAACTCAGCTGTGGCGGGTTATAAATTCTTCTCAGAAGAAACTCCATGGTTTAAACCAACAAATAATTAATGCAGCAAAAGAATCTCAAATCTATCACAATTTAGGATCACAGTCTTTTCAACAAGTAAATAAGCTCCGAAAAGATGCCAATGACTGGCATAATAAATTTCTAGTAACTAAAAAGAAAGCTGACCATTTTCACAGAGATTTTCTTTCCAAAGTACGACTCAGGCATGAATTAAGACAACAAATGAAAAACATCCAAAAACAGATTAGGAAAGAAAGGAAAGATCAAATACAAAGTAATCTCGAGGTGAATGTTCAAAAGGCTTTTTCGAAGTATGAAGCTGGAGAAAATCTCTCATTGAGCGAGTTTCGCTTACTTGTTGAGAAGGGTTTGCTTTAATGCCTTCCCCCCTTTACCTCTGACGAAGTTATATTGAGTTAGATTTTTTTAAATGACCATATCACAAGTATCCTTACTTTTGGTAGGGTTAGATTATTCAAATATTAGAGAAATTAACTGATTCGTAAAATCAAGAACTCTTTTTTCAATAGTTTCTTTTGCTGTTGTAATTTTTCTCTCTACCTGCTCTAATTCTCTTCGAAGAGGTAGGGTAATTCTGTCTATATCAATTTTGAGATTGTCAATTTCCTTTTCATATCTTTTTATTTTGACATCTATTTCCATTTCTATGAATTTATCGTTTATTGCATCATTTTGTTGTATCAAGAATTTTGCTCTTTGTTGGTGTTCTAGCAACTCATCGTTTAGTATTTCATCTATGTTTTCATAAGCTCTCTTAAGTTTATCTTTTTTCATTTGAATAGCAGGAAGAGTGCTGATTTCTTTAAGAGTGTTCAATATAGCCTTTAAACCTCTATAACCATCTGATTCTTTTATTAAAACTCCTAAAGGATCTTTTATCAAATTTTTTAGTGTTTCTTTGTCATAGACATCGATTTCTATTTTCTTTGATTCTGCTGCTTTAATCACTTTATTTGAGAGTTTCTTAATTTCTGATACTTTATTTGAAAGAATAATTTCGATTTTTTCTAATTCGTTCTTATTCTGTTTAAATTGCACAAAACCAGGATGATCTTTGAGTTCTTTTAGCACATCATTCTTTTCTTCAACTATTTTTGTTAATCTCATAATATCTTCTGAGTGTGAATTAATTTCTTTATTCAACTCAGTTCTACGTTGAACATTGATTTGTAATTCTTCGATATCATCGATGACTCTTTCATATTTTATGATTTCAGAATAATGTACCATTGTCTTATTTTCAAACTTGTGAACTTCTTCTTTTAGTCTCCCTAGAACTCGATCAAGATTCTTTACTTTGTCTTTGTAAGAGCGGTCTCTTTTTAACCATGAAAGGTATTTGGAGAGGAGATTCATATATGTAGCAATTTGGTTTTTACACAAATTATTGTATTCTTCAATTTTGTAGTAAGTTATTACTTCTGGTGGTTCTATTTTTTCAAATATTTCAGTTGTTTTATTAAAAATTGTTGTGGCATAATTTTGGTACACATCAGGGTCTTTAATATCTGAGTAGTCAAACCTGTGAGCTGCTGTTATTAAATCTTCAATTTTATTATGAATTGTCCTTATATTTTTATGAGCATTATTTCTGTAACTTGCTAGAGTTGAAGAAATATGTTTATTAAACCAGTTTAATGCATCGCTTAATTGCAACTTTTGAGTCAATGGTGTCTACCTCTCAATGAAATTATCTGCAGTTCGTTTTTTAACATTTTGTTGGAATAGTTTGAAAAAAACTTTTCTTTTCAAGAGCAAAAAAGAAATAAAAGAAAATGTCAAAAGAAGAACTATGAAATCTTTTTCTTTCTTTTGTAAAGGACATGAAAAAGTACTAGGAACGCATAAAACAACTATTGAAATTACTACAGATACAGATTTATCATTAAAAGGAGATTGTATAATAGGAATAAATGCTAGCAGTTCTCTAAGTGTTCTACCCGAAATTATCAAAAATTCTATTAGGAGCTTAAATGCTGAAATTGTTTTCCTAATTGAGGTGGATAAGTATTGTGAAAAAATACTAGGAAAAGGTCATCCTAATCTATTATTATCTGATAAAAGAGCAATAATAGTAAGGAAAAGTAATTTTGTATGCCCTAGAACATTGATGATAAACGCAGATAAGTCTGCAAGTCAACTTTCAAGAGAAATGATTGATAAAATGACAAACCCCGAAATGGAAATGAAAGTTACAATAAAAGTCTACAGAGGAGAAACCTCAACTTCTAAACAGACATGAATTTCTCGAGGAGCGCTTTCTCTTATTTTATGAAAATTCACAATTTTACTTATTTTCCACGCGTTTCTCTTTAAACCATCTTCAAGTATTTGTTGAGTTTCCTTTTCAGCATTTTCTGCATTAACAAAATGGTAGAAGTAAAGGATTCCTCCTGGTTGCATTATATTGCACACAACATCAAGAAAATTATGTGAATGGCTGGGAAGATTCATTATAATTCGGTTTGTTTTAGGTATTTCGTTTATAATTTCTCTACAATCATTATTTATTGGAATAATTTTTCCTTTGAGTTTATTGATTTTTATGGATTCTTCCAAACATTCAATAGCTCTTTGGTTAATATCGATTGCATAGATAGTTACATCATGTTTTTTTGCAATGTGAAGGGGGAAAGCTCCAACACCTGTAAATAAATCTGCGATTATCTCCCGATTTTTACAACTTAAAGCAACACGATGGTGCTCATTTCCAAGACGAGGGCTAAAATAAGTATCACAAACATCAACATATAATTTGATTCCGTGTTCTGTATGAAGAGTACTACATTTTTTTTCTCCTGTTAAGAAATCTAATTCTCTTATTCTTTTTTGACCTGAAACTGGAGATGCTTTTCTATATATGGTTTTTACAGAAGAAATAATAGACAATAATTCCACTCCAATTATTTTCTTATATACTGTTATTTCTGGTGGAATATCAATTACAACTATGTCCCCAATCACATCATAAGATTTTGGAACGAACATTTGGAGATCCTCTGGAATTATATCTTCTAAAGCTTCTTGTAAATTATTGGGTGATTTTTGAATATTTAAAAAAGTAAACTCTCCAATTTCAAGATTGACTTTTTCATGATAACTTGATAGTAGCTTTTCAGCTTCTTTCATAGTAAGAACTATTGGAATAATCAAATTTTCCTCCTCTCTTATGAATGCTAAAGAATGGTCAATCACACCAAGAGAAATTAGTTTTTTACGCATGATTTCAGCTTGAGAGTAAGGAATACGAATTCCATAAGTAACAGCTTTCATTAATTAACGTCACGAAGGAAGCTTTTAAGAGTTATTTTTTTGTATAAGAACCAAAACAAAGATAATTAGTGATGTGGCAGTCAATTGGTAAAAGCTATTTTGATATTGAAGAAGAGTGGTTCCTGTCGATATTATCGTATTTACAATGATGAGTGGAGAAAGGGAGATATACAGGTAGGAATTGTAAGCTATTTAACCGCTATCACTTCAATTATCACAGAATTAGGCGAAACATCACCAAAAAATTTAGAGTTTGAAGATTTCGATATTATTTGTGAAACAAAGAACGATTATATTTTGGCTATTGTAAAAGATCAACTTACAAAACAATCAGTTGTAAAAAGAGTGATGAATGAATTCAAAAACAATTTCCATCCTTTAGCAAATGAAGATGAACTCAATAGCCTGTTAGCCGAAGAATCATTCCTTTTAAAAGAACAAAAATATATCTCTAGATTTGCTAGACATTTAAATTTAATTATAAATAAACGTGTTAAATTGGAAACAGAAATTGCTGTAGAAAGCAAAGATGAATACAGTGATGCTCTATTGATTAGTGACGTTGACTTACTTATAGCTACAAGTTCAGGGCAACCAGTATATATGATGACTACACTTTTGTTACCTTATGATGCAGTACTTTTTTCTTCTTTTGTATCCGCAATATTAGATTTAGGGCAACTTATAGGAATAGGTAAATTAAAAAAAATAGAGGGAGAAAAGTTAACCATTTATTTCAAAGTAATCCAAAAAGCTTTTGCTATTGTTATTACCCAGAATAAAAACCAGAAGAAAGCCTACCAAAGATTTGCAGAATTTGTTGCTGAAGTTTGCAATGATTGGTTAAGTTTTGATAGTGATGGAATCGAAGGAGCATTCGAGATTTTTGAGAATAGAAAGCAATTTGAACAGATGCTTCAAATGATCTTGGACTCAGAAACTTGGGAAAAGCACCTGATAAAGGAGCAAGAAAGAGAGATAATAGCTGTACAAACTATAGAAAATTTTTAAGTTTCTAAGAAAGAAATATATTATAAGTGTAGTAATATAAACACAAAAACAGACATTTAATGAATAGGATTATGTAGAAGGGTTAATTCAATGAATTCATTTATTAAGAAATTCATTCTTATAAGTGTTCTATTATCTAGCACGTGCTTTTTATTAACTGATTTCAGTACAATAACAAAAAGTAAATCTCTTTCTGACAATGTAAACATTTATTCTCAAAACAAATTTTTAGTTGAACATGAAGCGATAATTATACTATCCGATGACGATTTGATATTTTATAATTTCCCTGGTAACGGAACAAACGAAGATCCTTATATTATTGAAAATTATAATATAACAACTACATATAATAAAGCAATAACCGTTTCTACAACTACACTTTCAATAATTATACGCAATTGTTATCTTTCAGGACATTCTTATGGAATATATATTAGTAATGTAAAAGATGACACTGTTGAAATCATGAATAATACTTGTAACAATAATTTAGTTAATGGAATAAACATTCATTACACTTCTCGAACTGTAGTAAAGAATAACACATGTACAAAAAACACAATGGGGATGTATTTTATTTATGGTAATAGAGCAATTGTATCAAATAATAATTGTTCAGGTAACAGTGATTATGGTTTGCAATTTGTACACTGTGATGCGGGATTAATAGCCAGCAATATATTACAAAACAATGGTGGATATGGTTTGTATCTAGCCAAAGATGTTGATTATCACGTGGTACACCATAATAGATTTGTTGATAACAATAAGGGAGGAGAATCGCAAGGTTATGACAATGGAGAAGGAAATATTTGGTATGATGTTTTATCTTCTGAAGGAAATTATTGGTCAGATTGGTCAGGTGTAAACTATTATAATATAGACGGATCTGCTGGAAAAACTGATAAATATCCTCTTGATGAAGATGGCTTTTCTCAAATTGTAACAACAGAAACAAGCACGACATCAGAGGTGACTATTTATTTTATGCTTGATTCTATAATAATAATTTTAGTAGTACTAAGGAGAATGATAAGAAACCAAAGTTTATTTTTGAAATAAATTGAGATATGGCGAGCCATGCCGGATTTGAACCGGCGACCGACGGATTACTCTACAAGATGATTTTCAGCTAATCTTGTTTAAGAGTCCGCTGCTCTACCTAGCTGAGCCAATGGCCCTCTTTTCTTGAACAATTGCCCTAAATCTGTCGTTCATTCATCTCTCCCTTCCATTTTTTAATAAAACTTTCGTTTTCAAACTTACATTTTTAAATAATTCTATTAAGTAAGTAGTTAACAGATTGTATATTGAGTGATATAAGGAAGTTGTATAATTGAAAGCTCTTGAATTTTTTAACAATACAAGAAAAGAATGTTTAGATGACTTGTTTGATTTTATTAGAATTCCAAGCGTTACAAAAAATCAAAATGCAGTAAAGGACGCTGCAGACTGGTTAATGAATCGTTTGAAGAAAACAGCTGATTATGCAGAATTATTAGATACTTTGGGAAACCCTGTTGTTCTCGCCAAATGGGATCCTCAAAACGATAACAACATTCATCAAAAAGTGCCGTGCATATTATTTTATGGTCATTATGATGTCCAACCTCCCGAACCTCTTGACAAATGGATTTCACCTCCTTTTGAGCCTGAAATACGGGATGGAAGGATTTATGCAAGGGGAGTAGGGGATAATAAAGGACAACTTTTTGCTAATCTTCGTGCTATCGAATGTATTCATCAATCTAATGAGCTGGGTGTTAGAGTTATATTTGTTTTCGATGGAGAAGAAGAATTAGGTTCTCCAAATCTTGAAAAAGCCTTAGAAAAAAAATCTGACCTCTTTAAAGATGTAGATTTAGTTATTGTTTCTGATGGTCCAGCTGATCCAACTTGGAAACCCACTTTAGAATTTGGTGCTAGAGGAATTCAAACAATACAAATAAATCTACAAAGCGCTAATGAGGATGTACATTCTGGTAATTTTGGTGGTATCCAGCCCAATCCAATGTGGGACTTAATTTCGATTTTAAAAACAATGAGAAATGATGGTGGTAAATGTTTAATCGAAGGTTTTTATGATGATGTTTTTACTCCTTCAAAAGAAGCTCTAGATGCTGCAAAAGCATTGAATCGAAATCCAGAGGTATATAAACAGCAATTAGGAATAGATTATTTTGGTGAGGAATTAGATCAACCTCTGTCGCATCGAGTAATGTTC
>BPTO01000048.1 GCA_023705985.1 Candidatus Heimdallarchaeota archaeon
TATTTGATTTCTTAAGTATCTCTTCATCTAGCAGTAAATATGAGAAATTCTCCTCTTCTTTTGCTTGAGAGATTGAATGGATAAACATCAGAGTTGAAATTTCGTTTGATAGTTCTGTATTCTTAGGAGGAAGTTTTAGTATAATTACAGGTTGGATATCTTGGATTTTAATAAGAAACATTATTTTTTTTAACAAACCAAAATTAAAACTTGTATTATCAGTAAAAATAAAAACTAGAGATACGTCTTTTATTAGTTTTTGCACATCTTCTTCGATTCTTTCTTTATTATTTTCATACCATTTTGTTCCTTCGAAAAATGTGTCTTTTGGTTTTGAAATAGAAGGTAACTCGATTGTTGGAACTCGAAGAGTATTGTTACTCAGAATCTCATCATTTGCTAAAAGCAATGAAGCTGCGATATTAGAGGTTATACTATGCATTATTGAAAGAGTTTCCAAGCCTTCATTACCTATAAAAAGAAATCCGATAGAATCAACTGATTTTACACCTTCAAGAAAAAGCGTATCTGAAATTTCGCACCCATCTAGCTTATTTTCCTTGTTTTGGGAATTTTCAATTGTTTTATCATGATTAAATTCGTAAAGGGCATTAAAGAGTTCAGGTACTTCAGCTTTGACACCTTTCTTCTTTTTTCCAAAAATTGAGGTTATCCACGACATTTTTCCTACATATATTGAGTTGGTAATAGCTTTTTAAGATTTTTTACATATTTATTAAACTATATTTTTGTGTATAATAATGAGAAATGTTAAAAAGAAGAGAAACAAAATGGATACTGTAATGGAATCTGTTACTACTAATCAAATTTCAGTTAAAGCTAGTGTAGTAAAATCTAAGGAAAAGATTAGTGTTCCGTCTTTCGATTTTGAGAAGTTAATAATAGAGCACCAAAGAAAATTCCCTAGAACAGCTGCAGGCGTGGAAAATCCTAAAGATGTTGAAGCATTACTCAACCCCTTCAAGAAATTTTATCGTCTCCCTGTTGCACTTTTTAAGGTTAAACTAAATACAATATTGGCTATGAGGTGGAGAGAATTCACTAAGTTGTGGGTTTATGTGGTAATCTTAATGATTCCAAATATAATTCTAGCCCATACAGCTCTAACTACTCCAAAAGTTGCAGATGTTCTTTTCACGGTCAGTACTCCAATAATAATTGCTGTAATAATGTCTCTTTTCTATCTGAAATATACTCATGATGGCTTTCTAGGTTTAATTATGGAGAAAAGAATAGAATGGCTAGAAAAGCCAGTGAGAGATTATTATAATAAGTTCTATGACAGAAAATTACCAACCAATCCATTACTCATTATAACATCAATATTAACAGGATTAGGAATGTCTATCCCTCTTGTAAATTACTCTTTTTCACAAGGAATAGGGGTGGCTAAATTCTTTGGAATTGTTGCGTGTTTCTTTAATCCTATTTTGCTATATATCTTTATTTTGGCAACTTATTATATGATTTTAAATACAAGAATTTATTCGAAAGTGCTAAAAACAATCAAACAAAAAATTAGTGTTTATCAAGAAGAATATGGAACTCTACTAAACAAAGAAAACTATGAAATCATCTGGGCTTTAGGTAATACTCCTGGAAGATCAATACGACAACTTGAGAATATTCCTATCTCAGGAATTTTATCTGCAGTAATAATTACTATTGCCATGGTTATGGGGTGGCTAAATCAGCTGATTTATGGTATTAAAGGATGGATGCCTGAAGTCGGTTTTAAGTTTCTCTTCATACAACCTGAAAATGCTTGGAGCGTTCTTGTTGTATTAATTGGAGTGCTAATTGCAATTATTTTGGTGCTAATTATAGTCTTTCCAATCTACCTGTTCGGTAATAAAATGAAGAAATTCAAAATTAAAGCTTTAATGGAACTAGATAATTATATTTTTGCAAGTGTAATGGAATTTGATAAGAGATATGCAGAAGTAGCAAAAGTGGAGACATCAACAATGTACCAACTACGGGGTTACATAGCTGGAATGCGAACAGTTCCAATTTCAACAGGGAAAATCATCAAAAGTTTAACAGCTGTAGTTATCTGGGTTTTAAACATGCAAAGGATATTTACAACAGTTGCAGGAGGGGGTACATAATGTCTTGGTTAAAACGAAAATTGTTTGGAAAGAAAATATCTATCACTGTTATTGGTGCTGGGAATGCTGGTTGTAGAGTTGGAGATCTTATAGTACAAAAACTTAAAGAAAATGACATCAATGTCCGATCTCTTGCCATTAACCAAGTAGATAATTTTACTCCGCAAATCGACAATTTTAGCGACAAATACTGGTTCGGAAGAAAAGAATCTTCCTCGAATGGTGAAATAAATGAAGTTTTGAAGGTTCTAGAAAGCAAGGACTACGAGTTAAAAGATAAGCTAGAAAAGGTTGTTTTTTACAAGAGTTCTGATACAAGAAGAGAAGGTGAAGATCAAAAAGCCTTACATCTTATCGTTGGAAGTGGAGGAGGTACCGGTGCTGCCGTCTCTATGCTTGCAGGTAAGATGATTAAAGATATTACAGGAGATCCTCCAACTATTGTTTTCATAGCTCCTGAAAAAGACGAATCTTCTCTTATCCAATACAATGCTGCGAAAGCGCTTCATTTCCTAGGGTTCGATTTCAAAGGACCATACAGCCCAATCTTGTTATTTGACAATGAAAAACTCTTAAAGAAATTTGAAGAAGAATCGTTAGCAGAAGCTT
Source organism: Candidatus Heimdallarchaeota archaeon (assembly GCA_023705985.1). Lineage (GTDB taxonomy): Archaea > Asgardarchaeota > Heimdallarchaeia > Heimdallarchaeales > Heimdallarchaeaceae > 18H4-34. Next base: position 2,742 of record BPTO01000048.1, read on the forward strand.
TGAAACAGAGCAATAACCTTCTAGCAGAGACGCTTACTACAACTATCTTATTTTCTCTACAAGAAAGCAATCATGAAGAATACAATGCAGACTTAAATGATTTTTTCACTGCCTTTGGCAAAGAAGCTACGGGTATTGGTATTATCATAGCAATGGATAAAGAGTACGATGAAATAGAAAAAGTGCAGAATCTCAGGTTTTCTGATTTGTTCTTTAGTGAATTGGATGAAAATTCAAGTTTAACAGCTGATGTTTCGAGAGCTAAAAGAGGGTATCTTACAATAACAACACCGCTTTCAGCTCAAACAACTTTTGAAACAAGAAAGATAGAAAAAAGATTTGAAAAAGGAAGTATTAAAATATCTTTAACAACAGTTGAAGAACCGATTCTATCAATAAGAGGAGTTTTAACGGGTATTCATCCTGATTATGTCGACAGGTTTTGGGAGATTTTGGAAGCAGGCAGGGATAGTAGAAAAAACATATTAGAGCAAGAGGAAACTATAAGAAAATCTTATCTAGAACTAAAAATCGACTAATTTCCTCCTTTTCTTTTTTCCTAATAATGAATAGTAAACAATATAAAGAATCAAGGTTGACATGCTTGAAAAAGAATGCTTGAAGAAGAAGTTTGCCCTTTCTGCAATAGAGAAATTAAGAAAGAGTCTAATTTTTGTAAATACTGTGGTACCTCTCTAAAAATTTGTCCAGAGTGTAAGTTTCTTAATAAAGCAGAAGATTTATTTTGTGGAAAATGTGGAATGGATCTTAAACACATCGAAAGCCCTCAACCTTTGACTAAACCAAAACCTATTCTCTCAAGACAGCAACAATACGAAATTGATCAAGACATAACAGACGTAATGCAACCAAGAAGGCAACAACCAACATCTTACTTACCTTTCACGTCTAGACAATACAGACACCAACCTGTTGAATATGAATATCCTACTGAAAAGGAAGAAGCGTTTCAACCTGCTCAAATTAGATATTCCTATAGTAAAGTTCGTGCTTTAGGTTTCTTGGGTGGTCCTTTACCAACCAGTAATGTATTTGCTGTAACAATAGAAGCATTTGGTTTTGCTCTGGCGTTTATTGCTGTTGGGATTACTATTGCAGGTATAGGTTTAACATTCTTTTCAACACTAATCTTACCTATAATAGGAGCTATGTTAGGAGGAACATTCGTAGTATCAGCACCATTTTTTGGGATTTATTATGTAAGTTCGAAATGGTTGTATAATACTTTTGAGATAAAGAGACCTGTTAGAATGAGTACAATGTTTTGGAATTATTCGCTCGGCACACTGTTATTCTCAATCATTGGGATAATGCTAGCTCCTCTATTCTCAGAAGGGGGAGCTGTCGCTATATCACTAGCTGTTGTGGGAGTGATAGTAATCTTAATGGGTTTGATTATCATCCCGTTAAAAGCATTCTTAGCAGATTTGATTTATGTAAAAGCTTCTATAAACGAAAGAGATACAGATAAAAACGATGGAAAAGACGAAACTGATGAGATAGAAGCTAAAAAGAAATAAGTGAAAATATAATACTCATTACTAAAATTAATATATAGGAGCTATTACTTTTATTTGATAAGAATGGGAAAAGAGATTACAGACCAAATCTACAAAACAATTAAAGAAAGAAGAAGTATTCGCTCTTTTACAACTCAAAAAGTTCCAGATGAGATTGTACAAAAAATTATTGAAGCAGGTTGGTTAGCACCTTCAGCTGGAAACAGGCAACCTGTTGAATATATTATTATAAAAGATGAAGCTGTAAAACAGAAAATTTCAGTTCAAAAGTTTGTTGGGACATCTTCAGTAGTAGTTGTTGTCGCAGTTAATAAGGACAGAGCAACAGAACGCTATGGAGAACGGGGTGAAAAAATGTATATTTATCATGATTCAGGTGCAGCTATACAAAATATGCTCCTTATGGCTAAGACTTTAGACATTGGGACTTGTTGGATTGGAGCTTTTAACGATGAAAGAGTATCTAAATTATTAAAATTACCTGATAACATCATACCAATGGCTATTATACCTATGGGTTATCCAGAAAGTGAACCTTCTCCTCCAAGAAAAATACCTTTAGAGAAGATTGTACATAGTGAACAATATGAACCTCAAAAAATTAAGGAATATCTAATGTCTTTAGTTGATTAATCTGTTTCTTCCTTTAAACTATTCTTCTGAGTAATTTTATTTCATTACTTGCTTCGTCCATCTCAATAATGCCATTATTTCGAAGATCATGGAGTGTTTTTAGGATTGCAGCTGGAGAGTAACCTGTTGTCATAGTTATTTCATTTCTGGTCCAAGTTTCTTTATTTGTTCCTTGTAAGAGCAACATTACTTTTGTATGGGGGTTTGCTGCAAAGACTTGTTCAAATAATATTGAATAGATTGCCATTAGCTCTTGCAAATCTAGCTCTTTTGATTGTTCTTGAGCCATTTCTTCGTACATATTTCTAAAACCTTCCATTTGCTTTTCTACTTTTTGCAGTTGGTCCTTATAATCATTAAGTTCAGTTTCCATCTCAGTAACACTAGATTGCTTTGTTTCATACTCCTTCTGCATTGTGGTGAACTTTTCTTCTATTTCCTTAACTCTTCCTTTCAACTCTATGTTTGTTTTATTCATTTCCTCGAAATGATCAAGCATTTCAAGGATTGTACGTGGTAATTGTTCTACTTGGTTCTTTGCTTCGTCATATAGTTTTTTGAACTTTTCAAGGGAAGTCTCATTTTCTGTTGACATAATGAAATCAATGATTGCAGATTATTTTAAGTTTTCTCAATTTTAGTCCAATATTGTGAAAATATAGGAAAAGTTTAAAAAAGTCGATAGTTGCAGAAAGAGCTATGGATGCAATACTCCTATGCGGAGGACTTGGAACTAGAATCCGCACAGTAACTCAAGATAGCTATCCTAAAGCTATGATTACTTTAAGTGGTAAGACAATCCTTCAATGGGAGCTTGAATGGTTGAGAAAAAATGGTGTTAAACATGCCATATTAGCTGTTAGACACTTAGCTGGATATATTGAAGAGCAATTTGGGAAAGTATTCGAAACTACTTACGGTGAAATAGATGTATCTTATTCTAGAGAAACAGAAAAACTTGGTTCAGGTGGAGCAGTTAAGCTAGCCACTCAATATGTGAACAGCAATCAATCTATAATCATGAATGGTGATATAATAACAAATTTCAACCTCAAAGACATGATAGATTTCCACAATACTGGGGCTGAAATAGGGACAATAGCTGTTGCTAAAATGAGGAGTCCTTTTGGAATTGTTGAAATAAATCAAGAGAATAAAATCGATTTATTCAGAGAAAAACCTATTCTAGATCATTGGATTCACGCAGGTGTGGATATCTTCAAATCTGACATCTTAAATGATTTTCCTGATAAAGGACAAATGGAAGAGACTATATTTGTTGAATTAGCTGAACAAAAAGAATTACGGGCATTTCAAATAGAACCCAAATATTATTGGCGTAGCATCGATAATCCTAAAGATCTCCAAGAAACAGAAAGGGAATGGAAGGGATTAGAAGTCATTTAAACTTCCAGAGTTAACGGGTTCCAATCAAATCTTTTTTGAATATAACTTGTTTCAAAGCCCATTTTTCTGTATAACTCTTCAGCTCCACTATTTTTATGGACTTGAAGACAATAAATCATGTTTGGTTTTGTAGCAAGTTGGTCATTTAAATAATTGGATAATATTGCAGTAGCATATCCTCGTCTTCTGAACATATTTCTTGTTCCTACACCATATATTCCAGTGATTTTATCATAGTTTAAGGTGCAAAAACAGCTTACATCCTTATCTGAAACATATCCGATGTAAAAATCAACACCATTATCAATTTGCATTGATACCATTCGAGTTATATATTTCAACAGGTTCTTAGGATATTGAAAAGAATCAAAGAATATACTCACCCATTTGTCAATATTCTTTTTAGATATGTGTTCTATTTCTAGCGCAGGATTAGGTTTATTGAGATTGTTATTTGGTTGCCACTTCATAACTGAGATATCAACAAAGGATGGAATAAACTTCAAATCCCTCAAAATCTTTGAGTTTCGTTGATAATTTCTATTGTAAGGATGTTTAAGTATAAAATATTTGTTTCTATCTTCAAAAAACGAAAATGCATAACTTATAAATTGTTCGAACTCTTCTTCACCGTATGGTGTGGGCGTAATATAACTATATGTTTCAATTGAATTATTGAGAAGAAAATACCCCAAATTGTTCTTCTTTACATTGGAATCTGGCATAAAAGTGTAAAATAGATATTCATTATTGTCAAACATTTCTCTTTCTTGAGTTTCATCTAAAGTATTGGGCATTGTATTCCACATGTATTTTAGCATCGCTCAAATTAAATCTTGCTTTATATTGATTATTTCTTTTGCAACAAAAGACATTTAAAGAAAAAAAAATTTAGAATTTTGAAGCACATGAGCACTAAAAAGAAGTTAGGAACAAATAGAGAATTTTTAAAAGAAGTTACTAGAGGAGTGCTGGGTGCGGTTATTTTAGTTATATTACTAATTATCTTGTTAACTTGGGATGGAATTTACCATTGGTTTTATGATTCCTTGGCACCTAATGCTAAATCAGGAACTTTACTCATTATATGGTTATTATTTCTAGTTCCTTTATTAATCTGTGGTATTGCTCTGCTAATATCAGGAGGAATGAAAGCTTACAAGTTAGCTGTACCTCCTAAAGAAAAAGACTAGAAAAAGTCTTTTTTACATATCTTTTTGAGAAAAAATTATCAATGGGTACGATTATTCTAAAAGTAATGAAACAGATAGATAAAGAAATAAATTTAACACGTAATTGTTTTGGTTGCGGTAAAGATAATCCTATCGGAGCTAAATTGAAGTTCTATGAAGATTCTGAAAATAGCATACAAACGACTTTTATAGCACCGGAAACTTGGGGTGGTTGGGGAGAAATAATTCATGGAGGGTTACAGACTGTACTCTTGGATGAGATTTCTGCTTGGACTGCAATTAGCTTGTTGAGCATATATGGTTTAACGGTAAAAGCTGAAATAGAATTCTTTCACCCTGTATATGTAAATGAAAAACTTATCATAAAAGGTAAAATAGAGACAGTAAAAGGAAAAGACATAAAAATTTCAAGTTCTATTATGACAGAAGATGGAATGATTTGTACTAAAGGTCTCTTTACTTTTAGAACCATACAAATAGAAAAGTTAGAACAATTGGTTAAAAAAGATTTTAGCAGCTAGTATGCTCTATAGCTCCAGTAGGACAATCAGATACGCAAGCGCAACATTCGATGCACTCATCAACATTTGTAGCTTGTGATTTTCCATCTATCAATTGGAAAACTTCGGAGGGACAAACATCTATACAAACAGCAGACCCATCACATTTTTCATGATCTATTTTTATTGTCCAATCGTCTGAGACGAATTCTTTGACTGACATATTTCTCAAAAAAACCATTTCTTTCTACTATATAAATTATATCTAGTTTTTTAAGTTTCATTTAGAGAATTCTAGGAACTACTTGATTTCGTACTTTTCTCCTAATTCAGGATTGAGGATATTGGAATGGAATGAACTAAAAACTAGTGGTTCTTCAGTGTGAATCGGCATTACCTGTTTAGGGTTAATTCTATTTATCATTTCCTTTATATCACCACTAGACGCATGACCTGAGCAGTGAAGTTGATGGTATGGATATAGATTGAAATATTTAAGCCACTCATTTACCCTTCTCTGGTCTAATTCCATTTCTTCGTCTATAGGTTCAGTTACTGACCTTATGTAGACAGATTTTTCTGGAGGTTTAATGTCGAACAAATGCTTCAATTCAAAAAAATCACATCTGAAAATGTATTTTCGGGGGTTAGCAACTATTTCTTCTGCTCTTACGCTGTTTGTATAATCTAAAAATTCTCTTTCCCAAGTAGAATAGTCTTGTAGTTGAATATCGTTAGGATAATTGTTATTACCTAAGACACCCCAGCCTTTTTTAGGAATAAATATACTTACTTCGTTAATCCTTGGAATGTCTTTCACACCATTTTCTTCTAATGTTTTCAGAGCATAAGCTTGCCTTAAGCTGATTACTAATGTTCTATCGACAGCTTCTGCTACTTCAATAAATGACCTCATACGATCTGTATCTCTGATAGGGAAATTTGTCAAAATCAATCCCTCAACATCTGAAGAAAGTTTGAATAAATCTCTTTGTAAATCTAGTTCACCATAAGTTGTGGACTCACTTATTCTTGTTCCTTCTGTTAACAGCAGGATCGGATCGTATTCAGCAGCTTTTGACACGAAGAAATCACTGTAATTAGATCTTCGACCGTGAAATCTTATATCTCCTGTATATACTATTGCACCTTCAGAAGTTTCTATCACAAATGAGTGAGCTCCTGGAACAGAGTGATCAACAGGAAAAGCGTGAACATTGATATCATCGATCTTAAAATCCGGTTTGAAAATATTTATTTCTCGAGGAATAATTGACCCTTTATCTTTAGTTAATTTTGAGCTATCTCTCTTGCTTGGTCTAAGTTTAAAATTTTCTTTAAGTCTAGTATATTCATGAAAACCAAAAGAAGACTCTTCAAAGGTTTGTAGAATGGCCTTACTCCCTTGAGAGCAGAAAATGGGTATGTCTGAACGAAGATATGAAATAAATCCTGCATGATCAAGATGAGGGTGAGATAGTATAACTCCATCATATAAAGGATCTTCAATACTCTCGCGCATACGACTTTCATAATCTTGCCTATAAAGACCTTCTAAATCTGGAAGTAAGCCAAGAGCAATAAAATCTTTAATGTATTCCCAGCTTCTTGGACGAAGGTAAGGAGAAAAAAAACTATTCATTCTGCTAAAACAGAGACCAAAATCAAGAAAAACCTTTGTTCCTTTATCTTCTAGCAGTAATTTATTGCCACCTATTTCTTTTACAGCACCAAAAGCTGTTACATTTGTCATAAATAAAAATAAAAAGAACAAACTAATAATGTTTTTCCATTATAGTCGGTAAGAATAAAAAACAAATAAAAAAGCAAGAAACTGAAAATATCTATTGCTCAACACAGATCATCGTCATTGTTGAACGAACATTCTCCAAATCTCTTAGATTTTGAGTTACAATATTTTTCAGAGTCGCAGTGTCCTCTGCTTCAATTTTAGCAATTAAATCATAGACTCCGTAGAGAACATAAGCTTCTACAACATTTGGAAGTTTTAGAAGATGCTCTTGAACTTCTTGCTCTTTACCGATTTCGCTATTAATTAGTATATATGCTGTTGCCATTTGCTATACCACAGCAAAAAGAAAACAAAGCCATTTAAAAACATTTTTCCAATATAGTAAAAAACTGAAAAAAAAGAAAAGGGGAAGGAAACAATTTTTACGTGGCTGGGATTGGTTTCACTAACAAATCAAGACCTATGAAGAATTAATTCTACTATATCAGTATCAGCTAATTCATAATCAATTCCAACACTTTGTCCTTGAATTTCGCTTGATGGCCTCCAGACTCTCGCATAACGAAATCTTTCGATGAAAGATGTATGAATTTTCTTCAACATATCTTTAATCGTATAACCTTTAGGAAGCACAAATGGTTTCTCAAAATCAGCTTTCTTTTGAGGAGGTTTTGTATAGATTCGAACGACATCTAGAAACTTGAAAAGATTTTCCTTCAGCTTTTCAAGAGATTCTTCGTTCTTTACAGATGTTGGAAAGACATCCAAAGAGGTTATTTTTTGCAGATACTGATATTTCTCACTCGAATCTGGTAAATCACCTTTTGTGGCAATAATTCCAAGTTTATATGTTGTTTCACCATCAATTATAATTTTAGCCTCTTCTAATTGTTCAATAAGGAAATCGTATTGTCTATCTATATCCATGGATAAATCGATGACCATCATTACAGCATCACTTGTTCGAGCTACTCTTCGAATTTGTCTGCTAATGTTCCAGTCTTCCTTAAAGTCTAAAAAACCGGGTAAATCAATTATCTGGATCTTGACATTTTCGTACTCACAAGTACCAGCGAGAGCTTCTCTAGTAGTATGAAGAAAAGCTCCTGTTTTAACATTAGTATTAGTTATTGCATTCATTAGAGTGCTTTTTCCCACATTCGAAATACCAAAGAGAGCTATCCGACCATCACCTGAAGCAGGTATGTCAAAAGGATCGTATGTTCTACCTTTTACTTTGGGCTTCTTTTTAGTTTCAGCTATTAGTTCTTCAAGTTCCCTAATCTGTATCTTGAAAAGACCAATCTTATCTAATTTCTTGTTACGAATGTCCTCAATTATATCCTCTAATTCTTGGATTAAATCGTCTCCTTCAAGGTTTCTTATCCTTCTAGCAATATTATATCGATACCATTTCAACTTGGTATGTGTAGTCATTTTCTAACCTTACTATCTTTTTACTTATTTTTAATTTTTTGACCATATTTCTATGCATATTCAAATAATTTGATTTTTTTAAGGATTAGTAACGAGAATTTTTTTGAAAATAGAGTGGTAATGTAAGGAACAAATTAGAGAAAGCATAATTTATTGAAGAAATATTCAATAAATGAGAACAATATCACAACATCTACTCTACTCGCTACAAATTAAACGTTAAATAAATATGTTAGCGCGAGATCCCTTCGCTTGTCATTATAATATAGGTTTAGGAGAAGACATTGTTATCATAACTATTTCTAAATACTAATATAAAGCTATCTAGAACGCACTAATACAAGGATGTAATGTATTTCTATTTCTTGTCTTATTTGACAAGGTGACAAAAACTCAGTATAAAACCTTCGAAAAAGCATTTCTCCTTCCTTTTATATCCAATTCTACATGAAAAATAGAGTATTAAATCAGAGATGAGAGTATTTCAATTTACAATACCTTTTTAGGCATACTTGTTGTTAACATAACTATATAACCATCAGACAGCTGACATTACTGAATAGGATCCAATACAAATTAATAACTGATTCAATCAAGGGGTGATTCTATCAAAATAGTGGAAATTACACGAAAGTGGTTAGGAAAATATCCAACTCGTGGCAAGAAAATTACACAACACCCTTTTTCTGTTAGAATTTTTATTAGCCTAACAGCATTAGCTGCTTTAGCATTAATCGTAGTAACAGCTATGTTTTCCGAACTCACACCACCTAATCCTTGGATTTTGAGTGCTTTCCTTGCTATTAATATCTTCATAAATCTATACTTTCTCAACATTAGCATCAATCATCAAGGATCATTTCACGAACAACCCTCACTATATTTCTCATTGGTCAATATTGTACTTTTCAATAATGTACTCATTCTACTATTAACACCCCTTATTTTGCTTTTAAGTTCATTAATCTATGGAATTAGACGTCCTCATGCTTTGATTTTTAATTTTTCCCAGCAAGCATTGGGTTTGATTGGTGCGTTTTGGGTTTTGCAGTCTCAGTTAGTTGATTTATGGGAGAATAGTTTTGATATCTTTTTAGTTTCAATTATATGTGCATTAATATACATCGTGAATAATAGAATAATGATTACTATAATTGTAAGATTGTCAACTAAAAGAAAAATAAGTACAATTCTTCGTGGAACATTAAATATCCAACCTGTATTGGAGACATTAATTTATTCAGCTATGTGTATGATAATAGTTTTGATCAATAGAGAGCTCTTTTTCAGATTTTTCATATTCTTTTATGTGGTATTAAGAAGTAGATTAGAATCAATAAAGACTTTTCAAAAAACTTTAGAAATACGCGAGAAGCAGCTTGATAGCTTTGGGAATCCTCTTTTCATAATTGAAGGATTAATCAGCAAAATTGATTATGATATAAAGATTAAGAAAAAGGATGCGAACCAAATACTCAAAGATATAGATATGTTATCAGAGCAAATTTCGAGAATAAAATCAGCGCTAAAAAAGCCTAAAAAGCCAAAAGGAGGGGAATCGAATTAAAATACTGCTAGTTGATGATGAAGAGGCGATTTTAACTCTATTAAAATACAGATTCAAAGTTATGTATCCTAATATAGAAGTTTTAACAACAGATAGAGGGAAAGAAGCATTACAAATAATAGAAAAAAAATCAAAGAATTTAAACCCAATAAATCTTGTTGTTTCCGATATTAAAATGCCTGGAATATCAGGTATAGATCTTGCACGTAAATTAATAGCGGAGTATCCACAAATCAGTATAATGCTTATGACAGCTTATGATTTAAGTGGAATAGAAGAAGAAGCAAAACACTTCGGAATCTCAAAAATTATTTACAAGAGTATAGGTTTTAAAAAAGTAGTTAAGGAAATACATGAGTGGGCTCAAACGAAGATCAATTAAAAGTAAGTCAAGGAATCATTATTCAACGATTAATTGAATAAATTTCTCAAAAGCAGCAATGCAAAAATCGGAAAAAATGTGAAAAAAAAGTATAGAAAAGAGCAAAATAGTTCATCTTCTTCTTTTGTATACAGAAGAAAGTAAACAAACATTAACGATAAGGCTAAAAACCACTAATAATATTGGAAATGAGCTTTTTTCTGTTGTTGAGGATACTGTTTCATTCGAAGTTGTTGTTAGAGTTGTAATTATCGGTTCACCAAGAGGCCAAGGATCAATAGAATTAGCAGAACCTTCAAGCACATATGGAATTGCCGTATAATCTGACCAGTAATTACCTTCGTTTGAGGTTTTATCGTACCAGGTATTATTTGATCCATCATCAAAAGCTTGAGGTCCTTGAGTATAATACAAATTATTATCAACAAATTCATTATGGTGAATAATATTATCTTGGGAGATTTCATCAATATAGATACCGAAATCTAAATTTTTGCAAAATGAATTATTCTTAATAACATTAGAATCAGCGTTCACTAATTTAATTCCGTTTTCGTTTTCACTACAATCATTGTAAGCAATGGTTGAACAACTATAACCAAGTAGTTTAATACCATAGTAATTGTTGTTGCTGCACGTGTTGTTAATGACAGTAGAGTGATAGTAGAAATAAAAGATGGAAGAAAGGTAAATTCCAACATCACCTTCGTTAAAAGTGTTATTTATAATAATAGAGGAAGCTTGAATTAATTTTATTCCCCACTTATTATAAATGCAATCATTGTCAAAAACATAGCAGCTTTCCAAATTTAAAAGAGCAATTCCTTCGAAAATATTACCCCCACAAGTATTTTTCTCAATTGAACAATTTTCTGAATAATGAAGTTCAATACCTACATAATTAGTGATGCAGGTGTTGTTAACTATCGTGGAATTGGAACTATCAGAGAGATAAATACCTGCATAATTGCTGTAACACACGTATTGTTATTTATTATTGCAGTTCCTACAGATATTGATTCAATATGAATGCCAGAATAAGCATATTCAATGAAACAATGCTGGATTATGAAATGCTTAGTCACATTGTAAACTAGAATACCATGGTACCCATAAGCTATAATGGTAATGGTATATCTTTCAATGACATAAGGATCTATTTCCGTTCCTGAACCAGGAAAGCCATAATCGGTGAAATTCGCATCACAGATAATCTCTATCCTTTCGTGAGGAGTTAAAGCGGAGATAACATCAGGGTTTATATCATAAACGCTTATTTTGGAATTTGTTGCCACAGAACTAAGGAGAAATGAAAGAATCAGGGTGCAGCTTACGATAATTGTTAAAACTAATTTTATTGATGATTTTGAATTCATAAGAGCACATCTTTGTGTACTAAGTATTTTCTTGTTTCTTGCTAATAAATAATTCTAAATAGAAAGTTCAAATCATGAATTTGTAGAAATTTCGTGCATAGTTTTATTAGAGAAGAACTGAATAGCCCTATTTGATACAAATGAGAAAACAAAACACAATAGTTGTATTTATCTTTGTAGCACTCTTTCTTACTTCCTTAACGGTGAGAAGCGAACCAGCTCCAAATCTGCTTGAACTTTATGAAGGTATCAGTGTATTTGGAGACCTTACCTCTGATGATGCTAATGGGACAGTTGAATTTAGTGTTGATAAGCTTTGGCAAGATCCTTTTCTTGACGAGGATATAGTTGAAATGACTAGAGATTTCATTCACACACCACCTTATGATCCGGTTTATAATATTTCAAGGGAAAAAGCTACGGGCATAGTACTAAAAGATAATAGAACAGCAATCTATCCAACATACAAATATCACGTTGAAAGTGGAGATGACATAACAATAATATTCCTTAATATCACTGATTCATTGGACCTTGCAGATGAGGATCTAATAGTCACATACAATGGAGTGAATTATACTTATGTAGATATAGATCCTATGTCGGAGCTATATGCAAATATTAGTAATGTGGTAATGGGTTATGCATTTGGAAATGTGCTCGAACTACAATTAATGCCTCTACTTAGATATGCTATTTCCCCCCAAGCAACAACAGGGCAAGAGATTGAGTATGGTCCATATACGGGAGAAGTTATAGGATTCACAGAATATTGGGTCGACGAGATAGACGCTTATGAAGCCATAGAGGTGCATCATGAAGAAGCTATAGTAATCGTTGACATCTTTGGATCTCCTCAACCATACACAATAGGTGCAACTACTCTACTTTACGAAAAACAAACGGGAATCATCTTACATTGGATTGAATATAATTCTACAGCGGACATTTATTACTATTTCAACGCTACAGCTGTTTCTGGTATTACGCCAATCATACCGGAATATTCAGTACCTTTCATAATAGCAATTGGTGCTATTCTCATAGCTACACCAATCATTATAAGCAGAAGAAAGAAAAACTAACCTTCTCTATTTTCCTTTTTTTCTATTGATTTAATACTTCCAACACCCACCCCTTCAGTTTATAGAAATATTAAGGAACTAGGATTCTATCTCTTCTAGAATCTTTGAAATTTCAATATGTAAATCTAGTAAATTTACTGTTATCGTCTCCCAGACAAGCTTGTAATCTACACCAAAATACACATGAATAAGTCTATCTCTCATCCCAGCGATATCTCTCCACTCTATGTCAGGATATTGATTTTTCAATTTTTCTGGAAGATGCTTAATTGCTTCTCCAATAATTTCTAATTTCCTGATGACTGCACTTGTAGTTTTATCATCATTCAGAAACAATTCATAATTCATACCTCTAATAAATTCTTTAATAGCAGCTATAGAAGCAAGGATATCTCGTAAAAAAAGTTTAAAGTCGCGTTTCAAATTTTCACTACCTCTTTGTATATACTGCCTTTCAACTCATCTCTAACAGCTCTTTCAGAGACTATATCTACTTTGAGATCTAATTTATCTTCAAGGAAATTAGCTAAACCAATGAAGTCAAATAATGATGCTCCTTCAAGAAATCGTACGAGTAAATCAATGTCACTAGTTTGTTTTTGCTCATTTCTAACAAATGAACCAAAAACCCCAATAATCTCAGCTTTATATCTGTTTCTAATATATTCCTTATCAGTTTTCAGTTCTGAAATTATTGATTCTAGTTTTTTGTCCATACAATACAACAGAATTTAATCTATATAAATATCGAGTTTCCATGTAAAAGTATATCACAAAAGCATATTTTAGTGTACTAAATATGTTCTTTTTTTCTTTGGGATTACAAATCTATTCAAGTCTTCTCTTAGTCAATCAATATGTCACAATTTTTATATATCACATATTTTTCATATCTCACATGAAACCCTTTTTTTCACCTACCAAGATACTCGATTCATTAATTCTTATGCAAATAGTGAAGGAAGGACCTCTTCACGGATATGCTTTATCATCTTCGATTGAAGAGAAATTCGGTTGGAAACCGAGTCAAACCGCAATTTATAATGCTTTGAAGTCAATGGAGAGCGAAAATGTGGTAACAGTCGAGGAAAGAATAGAAAGTGGGCGAGTCCAAAGAATTTATTCCATTACTGAAAAAGGACGAATGACTTTCGAAGACTCTCACAAACAAATAAAGGAACATATGATGAAGAATTTATCTCAGTGTTTTTCATTTGTGGAAATGGTGGGTGATATCGAAAATTTGGAAGAATCTGAAGCATTTCAGCAAAAGATTCAAGCTATATTTGAAGATTTAAGGAGTATCTCCCGAATGACATTTTTATTACTTAGAGAAGCTCCAAAAGAAACACAAGAAGTTATATCAAATGCACTTTCATCAATGAAAAAGATTGCAACAAAATACGATATTCAATTCTAAGGAGCAAAAACAACGATGTTTAAATTGCTAAAATACTCAAAACCCTATCTACTTCTAGTTCTAGCTTCAGTAGGTTTATTGTTTGCACAAGCAAATTTAGAGCTTGCATTACCCGATTATCTTTCAAACATAGTTGATACTGGTATCCAGCAAGGTGGTGTTGACAATGCTGTCCCAGTGGCAATTCGTCAAAGTGAGATGGAAAGACTTTTCATTTTTACAAGTGATGAAAACGAAACATCTGTTCTTGCTGATTACACTCTTATAAATGAAAACTCATCTGATTACGAAAGTTATTTGGAACAGTACCCTATCCTCACTAACGAATCAATTTATGTTTTAAACGATGATAGGAATACGAACATAGAAGATCTTATCCAAATTATAACCAAACCAATTGTAGTTGTTTTTAGTTTAGAACAATTACTAGCTAATCCAGAAAATGCTACAGAAATATTTGAAAGTCTTAATTTCACTCTTCCACTCCCACCACCTGATGTCTTCTTTAACTATCTTAGCCTTATGCCTTTTGAGAACATCACTATGATTTCTGAAGCTATTACCCAGAATTTTGAAGCAATGGGGGAGACAATGCTAGCTCAAGTTGCAGTTGCTGCAGTAAGAATAGAATATGACATAATCGGTATGAATACCGATAATATACAAAATATGTATATCCTTAAAGCTGGGGGGTTGATGCTTTTAATGACACTATTGGCTGTAATTTGTACCATCGCAGTCAGTTTTCTAGCATCAAGAACAGCAGCTGGAATGGCACGAGATATCCGTAGTGATGTATTCAAGAAAGTTGAAAACTTCTCAAATGCTGAATTTGACAAATTTTCCACAGCTTCCCTTATTACTCGCTCTACAAACGATGTGACCCAAATACAAATGGTAATTTATATGATAGTTCGAATGGTTTTCTATGCACCTATCCTAGGGGTAGGAGGAATTATCCGAGCTCTTTCGAAAAGTACATCAATGTGGTGGATCATAGGTGTAGCAGTTCTTGTACTTATAGTTCTGATCTTGATCGTTTTCGTAGTTGCACTTCCAAAATTTAAAGCAATGCAATCGTTGACGGATCGTATAAACCTAGTTGCGCGCGAAAACCTTTCAGGAATGATGGTTATCAGAGCTTTCAACATGGAAAAATTTGAGGAAAATCGCTTTGATAAAGCCAATATTGACTTGACGGCTGTTAGTCTATTTATTAACAGATTGATGGTAATATTGATGCCATTTATGATGCTTGTTATGAATGGTCTTTCACTTGGAATTATATGGGTAGGATCTCATCAAGTTGCTGATGCTGCAATGCAAGTTGGTGACATGATAGCTTTTATGCAATACTCTATGCAGATTGTGTTCGCATTTCTGATGTTGACTATGATGTTCATTATTTTACCCCGAGCAGTTGTATCTGGAAAGCGTATAAATGAAGTATTAGAAACTGAACCATCTATCAGAGACCCTGAGAATCCAAAAACATTCTCTGATTCTTTCAAAGGAACAATCGAATTCCGTGATGTAACATTCAGTTATCCAGGAGCAAAGAAGAGTGCATTGGAAAATATTAGTTTTACAGCTAAACCGGGAGAAACTACAGCATTCATCGGATCAACAGGGTCTGGTAAATCAACTGTCATTAATTTGATTCCACGGTTCTATGATATAACAACGGGTTCAATCCTAATTGATAACGTGGACATTAGAGATGTAACACAGCATAGTCTGAGGGATAAGATAGGTTATGTCCCGCAGAAGAGTTCCTTATTCTCTGGAACAATTGAAAGTAACTTACTATTTGCTGATGAAGATGCAACGAAAGAGAATCTTCAA
>BPTO01000049.1 GCA_023705985.1 Candidatus Heimdallarchaeota archaeon
CTTTCCTTTATGACGGGAGACAATGACTACTCTGGATCTATAAATGTTTCAGGTGATGAGCAACTAAGTCTTGATATTGCATCACACGAACTGTTTCTCCAGAAATTACCAAGTAACCTATACTATTTGCTATTAGGTGAGGAAACTACACCAGAAAATATCACTGAAGGAACAGGTGAATACATAGTATTAGGAGATTTTATAGATGGTTCATCTATAGTTAGAAGTCGAGGTCCAGGCGGAATCGTTAACATTATAGATAAAAATGGTACAATTCAAGCTGCTTTAACAACAAGTTATATAGTTTTCACCCGTTTTGATTTAGCAACAGAAGCAGGATACATACAATTCATCCATGATGGTTCTAACTTTCGTGTTTTGAAAGATAATCTAAATATCAGTCCTTCTAAAAAACCTGTCTATGGTTTTGGAGGTTCATATGACCAATATTCTAAACCCCAAAAACAATTCACTAACGGTGTTAGTAAAAAAGCTAAACTGCGTTATGGTGGATGTTTAGTACAAGATATGAACAACATCTTTGACAAAACTGGAGTTTTTGGATATTTCGCGCCCAAACTAAGACTTGTCTATGAAATTTTGCCTTATCTATACATTCTTTCTAAAATAGGTGGGGAAGGTTGTTATATTACAAAAGAAAACAAATCTGTAACTTTAGCAGAAGCTCCACTCTTAGATGTTGATAAATTAACAGATATGGAATATCTTCACCGCAAAGTAGGCTTTGTTGGAGGATCAAAAGATCTTGTTTACATATGGCTCGATATAACCAGTATTGAGAATTCTTACCTACCTCCTGAAGAACAAGAAGAAAATTAATTCCCTTAAGGGAATTTTTTAGTAAGTTTTTTCAAGATTGTTCTGGGTTATGTATTTATAGCAAGCTGTTGCAGTATCTTTCATTTTAAGGGCATCAATAAATTTATTCATTTCTTCTTCTGCCTTTTTAATGATTGTATCTTTTGAATTCTCACTGATACTTTCTACTTCGTTGAAGAACTGCTTCCAAGCTAATTTCGAGTGTTTTGCAAACGTTTTGTGTTTATCAACATCAGACTCACCATAAGTTTCGAGTACCCAATAACGGATTTTTTTGTAAAGAGTAGGTTCATACTCCTCTAACACTGAATAAACTAGTCGTTGCCAGTGTGTTCCAATATTTCCCTTTGCTACTATACCATGGGGAAATGTTGAAGCTATAACTTCAACAGGAGTACCAGTTATTCCATGTTGAGCTATTTTTGTTCCAATTCCACATTCTTTCAATGCTAATACTATTTCTAAAGTTCTTTGTACATTAATACCTAACTGTGGAATGACGTTTCCTTCAGTATCAAGGTTTACTCCATGTGTAGATCCATTTGCAATGGCAAGATAATCTAGGTTCACATTGTTCTCTGATAAGGTTTTGACATAGTGAAGAGCCTCTTCCACTGTTGTAAACTCTGTAATACCTATTTCACCTACTTCTCCTTCTAGGCCATAAGGCCTATTACCCATTTTTTCTTTAATAAAATCGAATAAAATTAATCCTTTTTGGATTATAGAGTTTAATTGCCCTTGAACAGATTTTTCATCACGATTAAACAAAAAAGAAGTATCTACAGCGTAACCAGTAAAACCAGCATTAATTCTAGCAGCTATTTCTTTTTTCACATTTTCTATTTCTTCATCTGTGCCCTTTTTTACAGTTAAATGATCAGCATGAAGAGCATATGCGAACCATTTCTCTTTTTCAGCTGCTGATTTAATTCTATCAGCAAAATTTTGTGGAGTATAGCCTGTATAACCTCCGGAAATTGACATTTCACTCAATGCTAACTCCATTATCACAATTGCTCGAGAGTTTTTAGCTGCTCTAAGGATTCCACGAATTACTTCTTCTGTAGCTCGAGGGTTTAATGCAGCTATTATTGTATTCATCTTACTTACACCCTTAGCCAAATAATTCAAAGGAAAAGGGTTTCTTGTCTCTTCAAAATATTTTACAACATCAACTAAAACCATTTGATATACACCTTTGAGACATATTAATAAAGAATTAAAGAGTTTTTCCCAAGAACTATAAATTCAGAGTATCTAAAAAATGATTTTTGTGAAGTCACATACTTTTTATTCGGATATTATTTTGATATATAGAAGGAATTAGAAATGAAATACAGAAAAGTAGGAAAATCAGGATTGAAAGTTAGTGAACTCTCTATTGGTTCATGGTTAACTTATGGAGGATCTGTTGAGAATGAAACCGCAATAAAATGCTTAGAAACAGCTGTTGAAAACGGGATCAATTTTATAGATTCAGCCGAGATATATGCAAGGGGAGGCGCAGAAAAAGTAATTGCTGAATTCCTAGCTAATGAAACATTTGCCCGAAAAGATTTAGTTATTTCAAGTAAAGTTTTCTGGTCAATGAATAATGATGATATCAATAGATGGGGTTTAAGTCGAAAAAACATTACAAACGCAATAGAGGGCACTCTAGAACGACTCAATACGGATTATATTGACATTTATTTTATGCATCGCTATGATTATATGACACCTTTGAAGGAGACTGTTGAGAAACTCGATGATCTTATTCGAGATGGTTATGTTCATTACTGGGGAACTAGTGTTTGGACAGCTGCTCAACTCGAACGTGCCAATGCTATAGCAAAAGATTTGCGAGTTCACAAACCTATCGTAGAACAACCTATGTACAACATGTTTTTTAGACACATTGAATTAGAAATCATGTCTGTAGCAAAAAAGCATGGCATGGGATTCTCAGTATGGAGCCCATTAGCTCAAGGATTGTTGACAGGCAAATATAATGATGGTCAAATTCCAGAAGGAAGTCGAGGAGAGAGTTCACAATCGATTCAGAAAAACCTAACAAAAGAAAAAATAGCTAAGCTTCAGAAACTAGCTGAAATTGCATCATCACTTAGTATAAAAATGAGTCAACTAGCACTTGCGTGGATTCTAAGAAGAGACGAAATATCAACCGCTATCTTAGGTGCATCAAAACCCGAATATATTACTGAAAACATTAAAGCTTCAGATATAGTCCTATCAAAGGATATTCTTGAACAGATAGAAGAAATATTAGACAATAAACCAGAATGGCCACTAACATATGAACCAAACATATACCACAAAGAAAAGATGCGCTAATCTTCAGTTTACTTCCCTTTCGATAGTAGATTATAACAATTTTGACACACAAAAATATCTAAAAATAAAATAAAGAGATTGCTTTTAAAAAAAAAGCAAAAAAACTAGAATTTATCTGTGTCTTCTTTTGCCCACTCTTCTGGATCATAAGCAGGAGGCATACATCTCAAGGGTTTATCCTCATAATAACCTAGTTCATAACGTGCTTGGATAATTTTCTGAATTTCGTTACTTCCTTCATAAATGGTTGCTCCACGGACATTGCGGTAAATTCGGGCAACAGGATAATCATCACAAAAACCGTAAGCTCCGTGAATCTGAATAGCACGATCAGCGCATCGAACAGCAGCATTAGTTGCATACCATTTAGATAAAGCAGTTTCACGAGTGTTAATCTTACCTTGATTTTTAACCCAACCACATTTCCAAACTAAGAGCTCTGATGCCTCTATATCAGCTACACTATCAGCAATCATCCCTTGAATGAACTGATGCTGTCCAATTTTCTTTCCAAAAGTTTCACGCTCATTTGCATATTTCACTGATGCCTCTAACGCTGCTTTAGCTCCTCCAACAGCACCAGCTCCTACTGTGTATCTTCCCCAATCTAATGCAGACATTGCAACTTTGAATCCTTCTTCAGGTAAACCAAGAAGATTTTCTTTAGGTACTGGAGTGTTATCTAGATGAATCCAACCAGTTTCACCAGCTTTTACACCCATTTTATGATCTATATTGTCAGTGGTGATACCGCCAAAATCTCGTTCAACAATAAACGCTCTCATTCCTTTATGGCGAACATTTTCTTCATAAGCGAATATTAAGAAGATGTCAGAAGATACTGTATATGAAATCCACATCTTTTCACCATTTATAATCCACTCATCACCTTCTAATCGACATTTAGATTTTAAGGCGGCTGGATCACTTCCTGCTGATGCCTCAGTTAAACCGTAAGTGCTCATTTTTTCGCCTGTAGCCAACATTGGAAGATATTTCTTCTTTTGCTCCATGTCTCCCCATTGCCAGATTGTAGCGGTACATAAACCATTATGGACACTTAAAATAACTCTAAAAGATGTATCAACTCTTTCCAATTCTTCACAAGCTATTGCTAGTGCAATGTAATCCAATCCTCCTCCACCGTATTTAACAGGGATACTTAAACCCAATATTCCTTGTTCAGCCATTTTTTTGAGAATAGGTCTATGAAACACATGAGATTGGTCCCATTCTTTAACATGAGGAGCTATCTCAGTTTCTGCGAATTCTCTTATACTCTGTCTTACCATTTTATGTGTTTCAGATAGTTCAAAGTGTGGTCCTATTTCACTTAACCCTTCATACATTATTCATATCACCAAAATTTTCAATCATAACTGATAAAGTGAGAGCGGTTTTTAAAAGTAGTGCAATCTCGTTTCAAAAATGATTTGTAGAAGTTTGTTCTTGAAGAATCCTATCTACAAGTTGATGAACTCTTTCCGATTTTATTTTTCGGTAGTTTTGTTTTACTTGTTCAATGATTAGCTAAAATACCTCTTCATGCTTTCTTAACAAGCTCTATAAAGAAGTCCTCTGATAAAATACTAGATTCTGAAGATACCAAACTCCATTTCCCTGATTTTATAATCTTTATTGCACCCACTTCAATTAATTCATTGATATGATGAGAGACTGTGGACTGTGAGAGATCTAGTATATGTTCAATCTCGCAAGCACAACGAACCCCTTTCATAATTAACCATATAATAAGAAGTCTATTCTTGTTACCAAGGGCTTTGAAAAGTTTCAAATAATTGTTTAGTTTGCTATCTTTTCTTTTCTTTTCTATCATTCGTTCAAGTTTCTCTAATAGTAATAACCGTTCATCTACTTTGATATCTATAATATTTTGATCCTTCAGAATGGTTAGTTTTTCTTTTAATGTTTCTGTGGGTTTAGATTGTGTAGTGTTTGTCATTTCTTATTTTAATATGAATGGCTTATGAAATAAAGGTTTTTCTTTTCACTCTAATCAAACAGCTAAAACAAAAAGTTTTTTATATCGATATTTTTCGATATGATATAAACAGAGGAACGAAAATGGTTTCTGTATTCTGGGCAAAAGTATTAGAGATGCTTCTCGGAGGAGTCTATTCACTTGCAGATTATTTGTCGTTACACGTTCTACTATGTTTGATACCGGCTTTCTTTATAGCAGGAGCTATGATAGTTTTCGTTCCTAAAGACACAATTGTAAAATATATGGGAAAGGATTCGAAAAGGATAATTTCGTATCCAGTTGCAGCCATATCAGGTCTACTTTTAGCTGTCTGTTCATGCACAGTTTTACCGCTCTTTGCAGGAATTAAGAAAAAAGGAGCAGGTTTAGGACCCGCTATGACATTCCTATTTGCAGCTCCAGCAGTAAACATTTTAGCCTTAACATATACAGGAGCACTAATTGGAATGGATATAGCAATAGCTAGAGCTATTCTTGCACTGGGTTTTGCTATTCTTATTGGTCTCATAATGGAGCTAATCTTTAAGGATAGACAGAAAGAAAAGGAAAAGGAGAAAATAGAACCAATAGAAACAGAAAATCTTGAAGTCTCTGAAAGTACAGAAAGAAGAGATGATGAAAGTTCAAAATCATTAATAATGTTAAAAGGAGTTCTAGTATTTTTCTTATTACTTGTTGGTGTTCTTATTGCTTTCCTTAATAAAAGTAATCTAGAATCGATCAATGTAAGAAATCCACTAATTATTCAAACTATATTGTGGGTAACGGGTGTAATATTACTTGTAGCGACTTTTTTTGTTCTCAAGAATTCTAAAATCAACTTATTCTTGGGTCTTCTTTATCTACTCTTTACAGGAACATCACAGATAAGTTATTTCTCGAGTAGTAATTCTGAAACTGAACCAGAAATTATGCGCTCTTTCGAATATTTCAAATCTGAAGCATTCAGAGTTGACTTAGCTAATATGGCGATTAAGGCAGTTTTTTCTTTGATTGTAGCAATAATTCTTGGAATCTATCTTTTTAAGAAATTCGAGAAAGAAGATAGAAAGAGTTGGATGCGTGAAACATGGATTTTTGTAAAACAGATTTTACCTTATCTTATTATAGGAGTGTTTTTAGCAGGACTTTTAGCTGTTTTGATACCAAAAGAATTTATTCAGAATCTTGTTGGAGAAAATACTGTCATAGCAAATTTAATTGGGGTCTTGTTCGGAGTTGTAGCTTATTTTCCAACATTAATGGAAGTACCAATTGCTAAAATGTTTTTAGAATTGGGAATGTCAAGGGGAGTATTATTAGCTTATTTGCTTGCAGATCCTGAGCTTTCTATACAAAGCATTCTAGTAACAAGGAAATTCATAGGAGATAAGAAAAATATTGTATACGTTCTGCTTGTAATCATTTTCACAGTTATAGCGGGATTATTGTTCGGGTTATTTATATCAGGAGAATCAATCAAATTCATATAAAAAAGGTGGATAACATGAATACAGAGAAAAAAATAATTCAAATAATAGGCAAAGGGTGCAAAAAATGCGCGAAATTGTATGAAAATACAGTGGAAGCGGTTATGTCTCTTGGAAAAAATGAAGAATATGAAATAGTCAAATTCGAAGAAGTAGAAAAATTTGCTGACTTAGATGTTTTTATAACTCCAGCTCTCAGAGTAAATGGAAAAGTAGTGAGTGAAGGAAGAGTGTTAGGGACAAATAAAATTCGAGAATACTTGTAATCCCTTCTTAGTAAATAACTAGGTAGTTATTTGACTCTTTGCAAACTATTATATCATGGTACGGTTTTATTGAGAATAGTCTACTCGATACTCGATTCGCTTAGGAAAGTGGTGGGCAAATTTGGAAGGTGAGATAAAACAATATGCAACAGGCTCAATACTCCCTCTTGGAGATGGATCTACAGGTAAGACAGTTTTAACTCGACTATTGCTTAATCCATTCATGGAGTCAATTGAACATGGTGACATCCTATTCAATACTAGGAAATCATATAATATAGAGATTGAGTTTAGTAGCGAAGTAGTTGATGTGGACGGAGAAGAAATAACAACATCTCTACAATTTTATGTTTTTCCGGGCCAACGACAAAAAGCTTCAGCTGACACAACAACATTTGATGAAATTATTGCGATTTTTGATTGTTTTCCTGCTATGGAAAAAATAAATGTGATACTCTTTTTGCATGATGCATCTCGTTTTCATACTCTTACTTCACTTGAAATGTGGCTAAGGTTTTCTATCGTGAAAGACTGGATTTGTGAAAATACATTAATCATATTAGTAACAAATAAAATAGACCTAATTCAGCCCAAAGAAGAGGATACTAAGCAAGTGTGTTCAAACATGTATAAACTCATAAAAGAGCATGAGTTTCCAATTGAAGAAGATCAAGTCCGGGCAATCAATACATCTTGTGTAACTCTTGAAGGAGTAAAAGAATTGAGAGAGGAGATTATAAGTTGGATTGCAAGAAAGGGTATGAAACTGAAAGGAATTCGCTAGCAGCTCTAGTTTTTATTCTAAAAAGACAAGGTTAGACCTTTCTATCTATTTTCCTCTATTCACGCTATTCTCTAGAGTTTCGCGCATTTAACATATCTTATAATAAGGTATCTTCCAGTATAATACCGTTTGGTTTGCATGTAGTCCCACACGTTCAACAAGCGGGTTATAATAAGGTGGAAGATTCAATAAGGGGAAGACCATTACAATATAATGCAAACGATTTTTAGTGATGGTTTAATTCATAGTTTAAGATGGAAGAATCATCCACAGGGCTATGTTTCTATTGTTCAGAATATGCTAAAATAACCTCAGATTATCCAATTAACTCTGCAGTTCATGATATTCTAGAGTTCACTCCTCGTTGCAGTTTACATTGGATCTTTAAATGTGAACACTGTAAAAAAGAAATACACTTCAATGGTATGTCTTGGTGTCACAGCTGCAAAGAATTTACTTGTATAAATTGTGCTGATGAAATCATGATTCGAGAAAATTTCCTTATTTACGATTATTACTATTCAATCCCATGTAAGAAGTGTGGTAAAGAGAATTCTGCTTTAGATTACGCAGAATATGAAGGTACTCATCCTTATCAGATTGGTGACTTAGAACCGGTAGGAGATGTAGTAGTTTGGTTACCGATATACAAAGAGGAAGCAGTGTCTTACACCTTTCCTCATCCTGCATGTGGTTCAGAAAGGGTAGAAAATATGGGGATTAGATTCGAAATTACTGTACTTGATTCTCTAGATGAGGAAACACCTAAATCCGTTTGGGATGGAAATGCTCCCGATTGGGCTGGAAAATGGCCAGAAGGAGGAGACTTTAATCATAAGTATATCATTATTCCTGAAGTTTTGCGTTTACTTGACGTAAAGAAGGGAGAAAAAATCCTTGACGTTGCTTGTGGAGAAGGAACAGTCACACGACATTTAGCTAAAAAAGGGGCTAAATTAACAAGTATAGATTTTTCAAATATGATAGATTATGGTATGGAGAGAGAGAATAAAGAGAAATTGGGGATTAAATATGTTAAAGGTGATGCCTTAAAGTTAAAAGAATTTTTCGAGAAAGATTCCTTTGACAAAATAGTATGTAATATGGCTGTAATGGACATATCTGATCATAACAAGTTATTTCAACAAATCGCTTATCTTTTGAAAGAAGAGGGTATTTTTGTTTTTAGTATAACACATCCATGTTTTGCTGTTCCAACATGTACATCTATTAGGGTGCCTAGTGATAGTCAAAGAAACGAGGATAGAATCCGTATAGTCAAAAATTACTTTGAGAATAGACCAACATTAGTTAAATGGCCACCACTCCCAAAAGATATGTTATATTTTCCCAGAACAATAGGTGAGTACATTAATGGATTATTTAAAGAAGGGTTATATGTTGTTGAGGTGAGTGAACCTCAAGCTACTGAAGATTTAGTGCGGAAATTCCCAAGAAATACATACAAAGATATGGATAGAGTTTCTTATTTTTTGATTATAAAAACAAGAAAAATATCAAGAGAGTAATTTTAGCTTTAATCCTACAGGGCAATGATCACTTCCATAGATGTCAGATAAAATATATGCATCAGTTACTTGCTCTATTAAATCATCAGAAACAAAGAAATAATCAAGACGCCAGCCAACATTTCTCTCTCTTGCTCGTGTCCTCATTGACCACCAAGTATAGTTTTTTGGGTCTTTGTTGAAATATCTGAATGTATCCACATAACCATTGGAAAAGAATTTATCCATCCAATCACGCTCTATAGGAAGGAAACCAGATATTTTTTCATTTGCTTTAGGATGTGTCAAATCGATTTCCTTATGTGCAGTATTGACATCTCCACAAACAATAATGGATTTACCCTTTTCCTTTAAGTTGTTAATATAATCCAGGAAATGATCATAGAAGGTCATTTTATATTTCAAACGTTCATCACTTGCTTTTCCATTTGGAAAATAGACATTAAATAAAACAAAATCTGGATATTCAGTTTCAACCACTCTTCCTTCAGAATCAAATTTATTGGAATTTAAAGAAAAGTTAACTTTAGTTGGTTTCGATTTGGAATATGTTACAACTCCGCTATAACCTTTTTTTTCTGCAGAGTTCCAATAACTCTTATACCCTTGAGGGCTTATCAACTTTGGTTCAAGTTGTTCAGGATGAGCTTTTGTTTCTTGTAAACACAGTATATCGGGTTTTGTTTTATGTAACCATTCTGTAAATTTCAACCCTTGATAGATTTCTTTTTTAGATACAGCCCGGATACCATTAACGTTCCACGATAAAAGTGTGATTTCACGCATAGTATTGAATAAGAAGACTATCTAAAAATACTTTGTTAATAAAAATTTAAAAAATACTTTCTATTTTTACTCTTTGTATTTACTAGAATCGTTTTATCCTTCAATAATATCTTGGTTTTTAGAAATTAAGTGCTTTTTCTTTTTGAAAAAGGGATCATAATCACCCCAGACTAAAATTAGAGATGACACGAAAATTATAGATGCTCCAATGGGCCCTAACATTCTTAAAGACAGTGAATCGCTTAGTAAACCCGCAAAAACGAACCCTAGGGCTTGAGCAATGTTTACAGGGATACTTTTGAACCCAGTATACAGTCCAGCTCTATTTTGACCGCTTTTCCTTTCATCATCATCTGCTAAATCTGCAATTATTGCATAAGGAAATAGTGTTCCTGCAGATAAACCAATTCCTAGACACAAACCAAAAATATAGCCTTGAATTTCAGCAGGTATCCAAGGTACTTTGCCTACAACTGTAGTAAGCAGAAGACAAGGCATTAACCACAAAAAGGATATTAACAGAGTCCACTTTTTTCCGATCTTCTTAGCCAATTTAGACCAGAAGTAAAAACTAGCAACTAGACTAGCAAACATACAACCTCCAAAGATAGCGAATTGAGATGTTTTTTCGTATTCTAGAATTTTTTGAATAAAATCAAGAACTAAAGCAGCGATTAGAGTTACGCCAGAAGACAGAACAGAAAAACCTAGTACCCAATAAATGTAATTCTTATTTTTCAGCACAGTTTTAAATTCATCAACTATGTTCCGTTTTATATATTTCACCTTTCTTTCTTTAATAAAAAATAATGCGGGGAGGAAAAAGAAAACTTCCAGAATCGCAACAATCACAGCAAAGACCATTAATGCGATACCAGCTGTTGGTGTAAGACCTCCCGTCGTCTCGAGATATCCTGCGATAATAAAACCAAATCCAGAACCAATAAGATTCGAAACCAACATTGCTGAATTTTGGTAAACTGAAACAGTTACTCTTTCATCCTCTGTGGTTATTTCTGGCATCCATGAGTGATAAGGCACATTTAGATAACCATAGAAGACATTGAATAAAGAATTCCAAACCAACAGCCATATAAAAACTCCTGAACTACTTCCTGAATCTATTGGAATAAAAAGGTGGGGGATAAAAATCATAACAAATGAAAAGGCAAGTAAAGGAGCTCCAGTCCAAATGAAGAATTTTCTTCTTCCAAAATTGGATTCTCTAGGTCGCATCTTATCAGAGATATATCCAAACATGAAGCCAGATAGCGCTATAGCAACTTTGCCTACAGCATTTCCATATCCATTGAGCTTTGGATCCAGATTGAAATGGTTACCATAGATCCAGAAGGTTGCAATTGTTACAATATTCAACATGAGGACAGGACCAAGCTTACAAGCACCGTAGAATAGCTTCTGTTGTGGAGACAATAGTGGCATAAGATTCACAACCTCTAACTTATGAATGATATGTTTCAAGTTAGTTGTTATATTTAAAATTATTCAATGAATTATTAAGTGAAAGTTATTTATAGCTGCACACAATACTTTAGAGAAATCTGGTTTTTAAGAAGAAGATTGGAAAAAAAAAGTTGAAAGCTTTATGCTTTCAAATAAATTATTATGCGCCTCTTTTGAAAATCTTACCAAGTTTTATTTTCTTAGTTCCAAAGAGATATGCTAATGTACCAATAGCCGCTATGCTAACTACAGGAATTATTACAGCTAAAGGTTGGAAAACTGAAGCGTTTTCATATTCAATAGTAAAGATATCTGATTCAGTGATTAAGTCTAAATCATCAGTAGCTTCAATTTTGAATGTTAAAATCCCTTCTGCACCAGATACTTTTATATCATAATAGTACTGACCAGTTTCAGTGTCAAGAGTCATTTCAGCTATAGTCCATTCTGTGTCATTGTCCAGTTTATAATATATTTGCACAAGTGCTACTGAACCATCATCCGTTACATTAGCAGTTATTCTGATACTTCTTGCGTCCTCCATGGAATAGGGAGAGGAGTAAGGAGCATCTACTAGTGTTATTACTGGACCAAGCCCGTTGTTAAAATCTATTGATACAGAACTTGTTTCAGATGATAAACCTGACAAGTCAAATGCACGAACCATATATTCTAAGGTTCCTGTAACACTGTCGACTTGAACATAAGCTACATACATGTTCAGCTCTTGGTCAAACACCATAGGCATGAAACTCCAAGTGTCAGTTTCTGAGAATCTATAGTAAACATCAGCGCCTGAAATTCCACCTTCATCAGTAATCTCTGCTATAATGGGTATGTAATGGTCTCCATTTAGGTTATATGGAGTATCTAATGCTTCAAGGTCTATTGTAGGAACTAATCCATCGGAATAATAGAAATAATCTGATGTGTCAATTTCATTCCATAATAAATCAGTTAATGTAATATAGAACTGAACTGTTGTATCATTTTCTGAAGCAGGGATAGTAGCCATGAAACCATAACCTAAAGGTACTTTATAATGAGTTAAAGTTAATTCAACACCTGTTATAGATCCAGAGTACAATTCGGAATAATCTTGAATTTCCAATGTTAAGATAGCATCTGTGAAATCATCTTCATCTAAACCCAAAGCTATTAAATCTACACTGAGGCTGAAAACACTAGTTTGAGGTTCTCTATCGAAGATTAGGAAACGCTCTCCATCATCTGTTACAAGCCAAATACGTATGTCTGTTGGTTTTTCGTGTGTTATATCTACCGATAAAGTAGCAGCTGACACACCTCCACCTCTAATCACTTCGAGATTTAGATATGATGTAAGATCATTTTGTATAAAGAATGGAAGTTCATCTATGCTGAATGTGTCTTCATAATCAATAAGTTCTGGAGATTCGTAATCGATAGGATTTGCTACAGCATTATCCCATATTAATCCATCATCATAGCTGTACCAAACAACAGGTTGTTTGAGATCAGTATAATCTGAAGCATTAAAGAGCACAGTGACATCTGTAATGTTTGATATAATTGAAGGATAAATGAGAAGATTGTCAATAGTTGGTGCCATTCCATCTGCGTAGTAATAGTATTCTGTGGTATTACCAGTATTACCCAAATAATCAGTTGTTTCAAAGAAATAGGAAACTAAAGCTGTATCAACTGTTGCTGGGATTGTTGCATTAAATTCAATTGGAGAAACACCAATTTCGGTATCAGTTGTGTTCAACATTTCGATTTTCACAAAATCGCTTCCAGAAGGTATTGAATAATATAGGTTTACAAATTCAATTCCTAGAGGATCAGAGAATTCTGCAGTGACAATAACATCTGAAGTAATTAATGCTACATCCGCGTATTCAACTAGGTCAACTCCACCATCTATAGCTATGGCCGTAACTTGAGGATTCAGACTGTCAACTAGTATAGTCTCTATTCCGGAACTTCCTTCCCGACCTTCTTGACTATCGACAATGTCAGAAGCATTAACAACAATGTACAAAGAAGTTTCAACACTCTCAAGATTACTTGTTGGAATTGTTCCAGTGTAAAAAGCAGTGTCATCAAAATCTAACACATGTTCCATCAATATAGAACTCCATTCAGTTGCCCCGTCTAGCATATAATAAGCTACTACACTACTGTCATCAATAGTATCTAGTCCATCAGAATCCGTTACGGAAACGTTAAGGATGTAATTCTGATCTCCTTTGAGTGCAAAAGGTAAGTCATTAAGAGTTACTTCTGGTTCCGCGTCCATAAGGAAGGAATATGTATCAGTTGTTGTTGATTGATTCAAATCATCGAAAGCTATCATATAATAGTTTACCCAGCAAGGAAGATTAGCTGCAGGAATAGTAGCTCCATAAACATTCTGAGAGATTAGGAGAGGGTCAAATCTAGGAGCAGGAGGGGAAACAGATTCCCTGTAGGAAATAGCATAAATTCTATATCCTGCAACAAGTTCATTGCTCAGATAGTTTGCAGGATAGGGATCTACTTCAGACACACCTCCAAATATGCCATCTAGATATCGGAGTTCCCATTCACCAGTCGTATAGTTTTTAGCTTCAATTTTTACATAAACGAGATCGCTAATCCCACCGGCTTCAATAGAACAATCTATATCATTCAACAATTC
Organism: Candidatus Heimdallarchaeota archaeon; assembly: GCA_023705985.1. Lineage (GTDB taxonomy): Archaea > Asgardarchaeota > Heimdallarchaeia > Heimdallarchaeales > Heimdallarchaeaceae > 18H4-34. Next base: position 14,143 of record BPTO01000049.1, read on the forward strand.
TCCTTCAGCTGCTTCGTAGACAAAGTCTCCAAATCGCCAGTCTGTTTTATCATCTGTTTCAATACCTGTATCTGTAATATATCCAGACCTTTGAAATTCCTCAGTATCTATGATTACACTACTAGTTTCAAGCATAGAAATATTCTCGAAAACTCCAGGATTTAGAGTTTCATACTCCCAGTAAAGAGAAGCATTTTGTATCCCATCCTGGTCGCTAATAGCTGTTATAACTTCTGTATCATCAGTACTTTGAGGATATTCAGGAGAAAGGGAAGGTAATCCGATTAAAGGTCCTTCGCCATTACTCAGTAAAGTGTAGTCATAGAGTAAAGGATTAGAAGTAGTCAATTGCCCGTTTACTTCTGCCATGATGTTAGTATTTGAAAGCATTAGAGACAGCAAAAAGACTGACAAGGATATAAGGGTATATTTTTTTAAACGATTATTTTTTTTAAACATTTATTTCACCCATTTTGAATTATAGTAATTCAATTGTTGAAGTATAATATTGAAATAATAAAAGAATAATTCTCCAAATTTCTAAAGTTCAAGCATTAGAAAATTAAAGTGATAATATCAGTTATACTTTTAACTGTATGGAGAGATAACTAAATAGTGAATTTGATGTCTGAAGAAGACTTGCAAAAAGCTATAAAATTCCTTACTAGCGACACACCAGTCCTTCGCCAGTGGTCACTCCAACAAATATCGAAACACAAAAATAAACATAAAGCATTGAATGAAGTAATTAACACTCTCATAAATGATGAAGATAAGGATGTACGTAGCTTTTCTGCCGAGATTTTGGGTGATATTGGTGATGTAATAGCTTCTACTCCACTAGTTAAGATGTTAGAAGATGAGAGCTGGGAAGTTAGAGAATCTATATTAATAGCTCTCAGTAAATTACAAGATTCCAAAATCATTACCTATCTTATTACAGCTCTAAAGGATGAGCACACAAAAGTAAGATTTACAGCAGTTAAACAGCTATCAAAAATTAATAATCCAATAATCATTTCTCCTCTTTTTGACATCCTTCTTGATGAATCAGATTCTGTAAAAGAAGAAGCTAAAAAAACTCTGCTAGGTTTTAGTGAAACTATACCTGTTTCTTCAATAACACAATACTTACGTCATAGTAGCAAAATCATCAGAGAATTTTCCATTGATTTCCTTTCAGGACACATAGATGGTGACATAATAGCTATTCTAAACGATTTCATGAATGATTATGTCTGGGAAATAAGACTTGTAGCTTTAAAGGAATTATCTAAAATAGCTATTGATTTTAATGAAAAAGATTCAAGACTCATTGATATAGGACTTACTGCTTTATCAGATAAGCATTATAGTGTCAGATTTGAAGCGGTTAAGTTTCTAGAAATCCTTAAAGACTCAAAAGCAATTGAACCTTTAATAGAAATAGCAAGAAAGGATGAAGATCATAATGTACAGTTAAAAGCAACTGAAACGATAACTGCAATTAGAAGAGCATTAAGATTAAACGAAACCTAATCAATTTGCTACAAAACCAATAAAAAAACAAGAAATTTCAGAGTTTACAATAGATAAAGCATTAGAAATTATAAGGGAAGAATATTGGGAAAAATGAGGAAAACTACTTCAACTCTACATTTTTGTTCCAAAAGAAGATATAATGTTTTAAGCGAATAATTGTTCTATTAATCAATAACATGACAAAATCTTTTAAATCTTAGTTTACAATACGTATAATTAGTGAAAAAAGTATGCTACTAGCTGAAGAAGTGGTAATACTAGCACTTGACGTCAATAAAGGAAAGATACCGTTTTCTAAAACTACATTAGTTGACTATGGTATCTCTGGAGCTATTTTAACAGAACTTGTTATAATGAATAGAATAGATATAGAATCAGGAATAATCAAAATAGTTGATTCATCTCCTCTAAAAATACCCATTTTAGATAATGTTTTGAAACTAATGAATGAAACTAAAACTGAAAAATCACTCCAATATTGGCTGAAAAGTTTGATTAGAAGCAGTAAAAGCCTTGAAAAAGAGATTTTCAGAAATTTAGAAAAAAGTAAATTTTTGAAAATAAAAAAGAAAAAAGTTTTGGGAATATTTCCTATAATTCGATATGAAATCACTAATATAGAGAAAAAAAACGAAGTCCTAAGCACATTAAAAGAAATTGTTTTAGAAGGAAAGGAAACAGATGAATGTTCAACCTTCCTTTTAGGTGTAACACGTAATTGTGCGCAAATAAAGGATTATTTCCCAGAGGATAGAAAGAATGACATTATAAAAAGAATAGACGAATTAGCAAAGAATCAGATTGTGTGTAAAGCAATTCAAGAACTAATCAAAGCACAACAACAAGCTTTCATCCTAACAAATGTAACGATGCCATATTAATTAGGCATGAAATCAGGTGAATTAGATATTTTATTTTCTAATGTAGATTCATTCATATGAAGGATTTAATATTCTCTTAATAGATGCTAAAAACCTAGAAAATAGACCTTGATCAGGGTTAACAGATGACTTAACAGCCTGTTCCTCATTTTTGTGTCTTAACTTGTGTTCACCAATACAATGTATATGTATAATCATCTTGCACTTATTACATACAACCATATTAGCACCACAAGTCCTTTTTGATTCTTCAATTGGCCTTCCACACTGACCACATTTACCAAAGAAACTCATAACAATTAAGAATTTCAAACACTTATTAACGCTTTGAAGTTGTTTATAGTGCCCTCATCAATTATAATTGCGCTACTATCAATCTCATTACTCCCCAAAATAATAATTTAATTTAAATAAAACAGTTTTAGAAATATAAAATACATTTTTTCTTTTATATAAACGGTCTTCAATTTCTTAAAACTATTTTTGTCGGAAACTGGAGAGTTTTTAAGTTTTAGACCCCAGTTCTATTTTCTATCTTTTACATTTTATATTTTTTCTCGATATCCATATCTCCAGTAATAATGACTTTTTGTCTCCGTGTCAACAAAGGAAAGAGAGAAATAAAAAGTTAGGAGTAGTAAAGGAAAAAAAGTAACAGTAAGTTATGATTGTCTATTTCTTCCTTTAAAGAAAGAAATATATGCTATTAAAAACAATTTTTCCTAGATTTAATTTAAGAGGTTCCATATTGAATATTGACGATAGAAGGCATGAAGTTAAGTATATGTGTAATAAATGCGGAAAATTAAGAGTTATGTTTTCTCTTTGTGATCTGAAAACAGAAGACCTAGCTTCGAAAGGTTATATTGAAATCACAGACATTCATAACTGCGTCGAATCTAAACTCACACCTATAACACTATATGTTGATGCGTCTTATTCTGTAAGATCTCAGTTTCCTATTGAAGTCGAAAAAACTAAAACAACTGAACCCCTACCAGGATTAGACATTCCCTTACCAATAAAAGTCAAGATGGGTAATCGAGAAATCGAGAAAATAAAAGGTTTTAGAGGAAAAAATATCCGAAGCATAAAAATAAGTGATAAACTCCGACAAACCAACTTCATTTTAGATATATCTAACAAAGGAAATGAACTATCTTCGACTTCTAAAATGAGTCTTGTTGCAGTATCAATGAGAATTAACAAAAAAGTCTCTGAAGAAAACGCAAAGAAATGGCTTGAAATAATAGCTTCAACTATAGAAACGAGGGTTATGTTAGATGAAACGATGCTGTCTCACCTTCTTGTTTATTTAGAAGGTAAAATAGGGGAAAAACCAGAAGAATATGAGAAAATCGATGTAGAGTTGTTACTCTCAAATTCACATTTAATTTCAAATGAAAGTTTACTGACAAATTTTGAAGAAAACAAGTCTAAAATATTTCCTGATTGGACAAAAGTAGAGCATTCTTATGCTGCCAAAATAATTCAAAACTGTAGTGCATCAAAACATAAAACCCTTTGGGAAGTCTATGAAACAGTGAAAGATAAACAAACTTTAACAGAATTCCTTAGCTTAGTTAGAGAATTAAGAAAACAAGAAGTTATTAAAGTTGAAAAAATGGAATTCTTCACGCTTTCAGATCCTCAAACAAAATAGAAAGATTATCTTTTTTCTATTCTTATTTGTTCTAGCGAAATAAATTATTAAATTATAGAAATACTATTTCATGCATTTCGCATCGGATGAATCAGCATGTTGAAATTAATTGTATTATTTCAAAAAAGACATGTATAGACATAACAAAATATCGCATTTTTCCGTATAATAAAGCCCAAAGCAAGGGTCTCTTTTCCTTCAACGATATCTTATTAATATGGAAGCAAGTAGTTTACATTTAGGGTTCAAATTATGTCACCGCCTCAGTTTTCTTACATTGATAATGTAGAGAATCTAATAATTGAAGGTGGATACGAGGAAGCATATAACCAGATTCTTAAATTAGAAAAAAAGCATCTTAAAATTGAAGACAAAATCAAGTGTCAAATACTCAAAAGCAATGTTTTAAACAAACTAGGAAAATATGAACAATCTTTAGATCTTTCCTTAAATGTTTTTGAACAGAGTAAAAATTTCAACGACTCCATATTAACAATGGATGCTGTTCTTAATATGTCCTATTCATTATGGAAAATAGGTAAATTTGATGATTCCTTAGCAATTATTGACAAACATGAAGATTTAGTGGAAAATCATAAACAGAAAGAACCTCATAAAGCTATAATTCAA
>BPTO01000050.1 GCA_023705985.1 Candidatus Heimdallarchaeota archaeon
AGATAAGGCCACGTGACTGGAGTTCAGACGTGTGCTCTTCCGATCTAAGGATTTCCGACTATTTCATTAATAGTAAATTTCATTTTATTTCTAAAATCAAGAGGGTTTTTGGAAGTATATAGAAAAAAATAGTCCAAAGGACAAAATCATGTAGAAAAAATTCTGTTTTCACCACTTTGTGCGAAACTACCAAAATAATAAAATAGTCGGAAATCCTTCTGTTAATAAAACAATTCAAATAATTAAGATTTATCAATAATAGAAATTTGGATTGAAGATTCTTGGTGTATGAAATGAAAAGAATTTCACTAGATACTAACCCTACTGAAGAATTAGTCACTACTAATCTAAACTTATTGCTTCGGCTGTCAGCTGTAAAAGCGTCTAAAATATTAGAGGATTTAGATGTATTCACACTACTAAATCGCCCTAGATCTCCTGAAGAAATTTTTCATATGTTGAATTTCAACACATTAGATCAAGAATTCCAATTATTATATGAGATACTTGCAGAAACGGGATTATTAACGAAGCAAGGAGAATTCTACTCTGAACCCCCTAATAGACACAAAAAGCAAGAATTTCTAGAATCAGAATTAGAAGAAAACGAAAATGAGTTAATAAAACCATTTTATCCAATATTAGATAAAATCTCTTTAAAATACAAAGCAATTATCAAAGGTGAATATGGTAAATTGTATAATAAAGAGTTTCTAGAAATGATGGATTCTTTATATGGTTCAGAGTTTTTCTTTCAGATAAGAGAACTAATGTTTAAAAGTATTGCAACTCGTCTCCCGATTTTTGATAGAAAGGATAAAATTACAGTTTTTAATTTTGGTGTAGGATCTGGTTATGAAGCACTTCATATTGCTGATTTTTTTGGAGAAAAAGTCTCAATGACAAGCATTGAACCAGATGAAGAGATAAATAGATGTTTTGTTTTACAAGATTTATACGAAATCTATAATGTTGACTTCATTAAACAATCAGAAATCGATCTTACTAGTTTAGAGAATAAGGTTGACCTTCTTATAATTAACAGGGTGCAATTAAGTAGAAACATAAAGAAACTGATACCTATGATTCAGCAAGTTTTGAATGAGGAGGGTTATCTAACTATCTCATTTTTACCACAATTATCGCTAGCTCTAGATTGGGGATTAGGAATCTATAGGCAAAATGAGTATCTTTTCACAAAGGATGAAATGATAGCCAAATTAAAGCATTTTGGCTTCTCCAGAATGAAATTTATAGGTATGAAAAATGATTTCGTAGCCCTTCAAAAATCATAGAAAAAGAAAGGAATTATTTTTTCTTCCCTAAATCTAATTTAGTTTTTTCTGACAATTCTGGTATAATTTGTAAGAATGGAACAATAGCATTAGCTATAGCTGAAAAAGCATCATCCTTTGAACCTGTAATGATCATTTTGTCAATTTCTAAGTTTTGATATATCTCTGGAAGTTTTTCAATAATCATTTCTTGGAATAGACGAGCATCAGCTTTTCCTAAAGCTTCAATTCGCTTAAGAATACCTTCTGCTTCAGCAGTCTTTGCTTCTCTAATGATGGTAGCTTCTCCTCTAGCTCGAGATTCAATTTCAAACTGTCTGGCTTCTGCTAATTTCTTGATTTTCCCTGCTTCAGCTTCCGCCTCAATTTGGATCTTTGTTTGAAAAGTTTGAGCTTCTACTTCTGTTCTTCGTCTCTCTAATTCTTGTACTCTGATGTCCTTTTCTTTCTCCTTTGAATCTACTTCTAATCCTACTTCTTGTTTCTCTATGCCTACCTTACGGTTAACTTCGAGCTCTCGTAATTGAGTAATTTCTTCCATTTCAGCGCTCTTTAAGCGAGCTAATTTCTCCTGCTCAATTTTCATGATAGCACTAACATTGGCTTTTAAGTTAGGGTCAATAATTTCTATTTCTCTGATTTCACAAGACTCGATTAAAAGTCCCCAATCCTTCGTTAGTGTGTGCAATTCTTTTGTGACTGCCTCAATTATTGCTTGACGGTCACGAATAATTTTTTCTAGTGGCATATTTGCACAGGTAGTTCGAATAATACTCTCTGCAGCATTTTTTATAATAGTCTCTACATGAGCTGATGATTTTATATCCCAAGATGTTCGAGAAAAAGCAACTTCTGGGTCGATAACTCTCCAAAAAACGAATGCGGAAACACTGATTTCTTGAAATTCTCTTGAAACTACCTTCTCTTTGGCTTCAAGAAACGTGCTTTGAGTTGTAACTGGAATCACCCTTACTTCATCTATAAGTGGAAGAACAACAGCTTTTCCACCAATACCAGCTTTGATAACTTTCCCACCTCTAAAGTGAATCATGTACTGTGATGACACGAATTTCTTATATCTTGAGGCATAAAACATTACAAATAGGACGAACACTACTGCAAATCCTATAATCACATAACCATATACTTCCATTGTTGATTTTTCCTCCTGTTATTAAATATCTGAATGTAGAGGTGCTTCTTTATGAGAGTAACTGTTTCTTCTACTTGTCAACAAGATATACTTTGTCTTTAAATGCTACTATGCGAACATTTTCTTCCCGTTCAAACCGATCATAATAATTGAAACTTTTTGCATTGAGCTTTTGAGTTCCCATTCCCTCGCCAAGATTAACATGGATAATTCCACCCTTAGAATCGACAGGAACATATACTTGGGCTGAATGACCAATCAGAACAATTCCTTTCTTTACAGGAATAGAAGTTGTTGAAGAAATTTTCCTCCAAATCTTCGAAATTATTAGAGCTAACAAATATGGAGTTATTATTACAGCTATTATTCTTAATATCCTTACATAAAGCTCTGTTGCTTCTAGTTTCAAAGTTGTAACACCTAGTATTCCAAACATTAGAAAGTAAGTTGATAGAATCAAGAATATTGGAGCTGATGAAGAAGTTACATCACTCAAATCTGTGTGATCAACAGTTGTGCTACTAATTGAAGAATCTAAATCTTTCTCAAGTGTTACATCGTGATCTACAGCAACATCGT
>BPTO01000051.1 GCA_023705985.1 Candidatus Heimdallarchaeota archaeon
GATCTACAGCAACATCATGGTCTACAGCAACATCGTGATCTACAGCAACATCGTGATCTACAGCAACATCGTGATCTACAGCAACATCATGGTCTACAGCAACATCGTGATCTACAGCAACATCGTGGTCTCCTATACCAAACGCATGGAGAAAATTCTCTATGTTAAGAAACACAGAAACAAAAACGAAAATTCCTCCACTAATCAAGAGAGCCAATGCTATATTCCATAGAACATTTTCAAATCCCACTAAGAAGCTGTCATATGCCAACTTACCACTACCTTTCAGACTGTATCAAGTTAACATTGTACATACCCTTTTAAAAACCTTAACAAATGAATTCTTTAAGTATGAAAGATATAAAAGCAAAATATACTATAATATAGAATCAAAAAATAACCTTTAATTAGATATATGTGAATTTATTTTTGGAAACCTTTGATAGAGGAAAGTGAAACAAGCTATAATTTGTGTATAGATGAACTCAAGAAGAACAATATAACCGCTAAAATTCATGAAATTAGTGTTAAAAATCTCCAAAATGTTGATTCTGCAGTTCAAAATAAGATTGAGCGTGTCTTTAAAATAGCTTCACAATATGGTTGTGCAATAGGTGTTATAGGGGGTTTTGTTAGAGATTTGTTGTTGGGTAATCCAAGTCATGATGTTGATTTCGTTGTTTTTAAAGGAAATATCAACAAATTGACAGAGCAAATAGGTCAAGAATTAAAAGGTAAAATTGGGAAAATGAGCAATCAAACATTAACAACACAAATTAGGTTTCCAGATGGTATTATTTTCGAATTTAACTCAACTCGTAAAGAACATTATGAACATCCTTCAAGAATGCCAATAGTTGAAAAAGGAACACTAGTTGATGATTTGTTTAGGAGAGATTTTACAATAAATGCTTTTATAATGTTTGGAAACAAGTACGTAGATGTTTTTGACGGTACGAATGATTTACAGAATTTAATCATACAAACTACTCGTGAACCAACTGTTGTTTTTCGAGAAGATTATCTACGGATGTTCAGAGCGATTAGATTCTCTTGTATGTTAAATTTTGAGATAGATAAAAGAGTAAAAGAGGGAATAAGGAAAAATGTTGAACATCTCAAATTTGTTCCTCATGAACGCATTTTAGATGAACTCAAAAACTCAATAAGTTCAAACCCTCTAAGAGCTTTTAGATTAATGGTTGATTTGAATATTTTTGAAACAATCTTCCCTGAAATTAAGAATTATCCTTTGGAAAAAAGTTCATTCCTTCCTGAAACTGTTTGGAAAAAAATAGAACAAAAACTCCGATATATGCTTGATAATAAAATCACTGATAGCACATTTTTGATAGCTGTTATCCTTCTAGAATTCGATTTAGATATGACATTAGAGAAGAACGAGACAGAATTCGAAGAATTCCGAGTCATTCTAAATAATATTCTAAAGCGATTGAAATTTTCTAATAAGGAAGTGCAACGAATAAAACTCTATTATAAATTCAAGCATTCTCTCTTCAAATTCTGCGATTTTGATACTTCAATTTTGGAAATTCGTTTGTTTTTACGTTCAGTTCATCCTTTGTTAGATGATTTTGTCTTACTCTCTCTAGCAGAAAATGGAACTAGACGGTTTCCATGTGATATGGAGACAATAATCACTAGACTAAGAGAAGTAAGCAAAAAACCAGAACTAATACAATTTATGCCAAAATTAAATGGGTATGAAATAAATGAATTATTCGGTTTTGAAGGTAGGGTAATTGGAGATGTAAAGCTGTTACTAGTTACAGCCATAATGAACGAAGAGATAATTAATACACGTGAATCTTGCATAAAGTACTTAAAAAAGAATAAATGGAAAATTCTCTGAAAACCTCATTAGATTGATTTACATATTTGTAGGAAAATGATCTACACTAGCTATTATTTTTGTTGAAGGGGATTAGCGACTAACAAAACCTCGAATCCAGAGGTAGAAGTAAGTTTAAATAGAAGTTCTCAAAATTTCTTTTATGTCAAGAGTAAAACTTTTTACTGATGCTTCAAGTTTTTTTCCAATAGATTTAGCAAAAAAGGAAAACGTTGTATTGCTTGAATCTTTACTTATGATTGATGGGAAGCACTATCGTGAAATATCAGATTTAAACCGTGTAGATTTTATAAATAGTTTAGAATCTTTAGATCCTTATCCTATCAGCACTCAAGTTCCAGCAAGTGATGTCTTGGATGAACTAAATAAAGCAATTGAAGAAGGATATGAGGAGGTTTTGTATTTAGTTGTGTCTACTAACCTTTCAAATGCTATGAATTCAATGAACATTGCTTCAAAAAAAGTGAAAGATAAAATAAAAGTAACAATTTATCAAACTGATTACACTTGTACAGCCCATGGAGCTATGACATATAGAGCTTGGACTATGCTAAAAGATGGTAAGTCAATTGAGGAGATAATAAAAGTTCTTGATTATATAAAAGAAAATACCTATTCGATAGGTGTTTCAGGAAGTTTCTTTGCTCTCTTTAGAACTGGTAAAGTTAAGAAAGGTGCAGCAATAAGTATCTTATCTTCTGTATTAAAAATGAAACCATTAGCTGAAATTAACACTACAGATGGTGTAATCGGTGTTGGTGCAGGATTAGGTTATAAGAATGCTATAAAAAAGATGGTGAAACACATAAAGGAAAACACTGATTCTAATAAGACATATGACTTGTTTTTATCCGACGCTTTGAATAAAGAACTACTAAAACAGTACGAAGCTGCAATTATGAAAAATCGAAAAATTGAAAAATCCTATCATTGGGACTTAACAGCTGTTGTAGCCTTAACAATTGGAAAGGGCAGTGTTATGATGGCAATAACTCCATCAGAAAAAGAATTAGAAAAATTGTAAACAATTCCTTTATCTCTTCTTAAACCAGTTTTTTGGATTTAACGAACATAGTTGAAGTCCCCTTCCTTTGGGTAGGGGTAGCTCATTTCCAATATTCAGAAAAACAAGTAAATCATTGATTTTGAAGAAAAAAAAAGGAAAACTGAGGATATAACTCAGATTCCAATTTGATAGAATGGGTGTTCAATTATCATTAATTCTTCTTCTTTCTTCTTAATACACCTATTGCAGTAATAGCAATTAATGCCAAAACTGCCCATAGTTGATTGAATGGTGATCGTTCTGTAGCACCAGCTAACACATTGTCTGTTCCCCAGTACTGTTCTGAATCCATTGTTAAAGTTGTAGTTGTTGCTTCTTCACTAGGTTCTTCAAGGTCATCTAGCGCTGTTAGGATTATTGCTGTATAACTTCTAACAACAAGACCATATTGTAAAGCAAGTGAGATAATTTGAGCTCGGAGAACATTTGTGTCTCCTTCAAGAAGAACTTGATTAAGTAAGTATGAAAGGCGATGTTGAGCCCAGATAGATTCAACGTATGGATAGACAATAGATGCGTCAGTAGCATAGTTGGAATAGATTTCATCACTAGCATAATGGATAGTTGTTTCTATAGAAATAGAGGTTTCATATAGACCAGAGAGTAGTACTTCACTACCATTAAAGAATGGAGAATCTTTTAGAGGAACTAGTGAAGCTGTCAAATAAGCGCCTTCAATATGTATAGAATATCCGCTAGCGATAGGGGTTGCAAATTGCTTGTAGAAATCTATTATTTTGGTTGTTGCTTCCTCATCTGTTTGGATAAAAGTGAAGAATCCATTGTTTTGTGAAGCCATATTTGCCATTAATCCTTCATCAGCACCATAACCAAAAGCAACAGCAGAAATGGACACTTTTTTGGAGTTCGCTTCGCTGATTGCAATTAACAACTCAGGAGTAGATGTTATTGGACCAGCTGTTGGTTCACCGTCAGAGAGGACAAGCATTACATTAGCTGCATTTGCCTCTGTGAAAGTCTCTAAACCTGTAATACACGCATCATGGAAATTCGTACTTCCACCAGCTACCAAACTACTAACCCAGTCTTTTGCTTCCTGTTTGAAAGTATCTGAAGCTATATGTGGTTCATCCCAAAGTGTAGATACTTCTGTTTCGAAAGCTACAACAGTAAAGAGATCAGTTTCGGATAAATCGTCAATTATTGAACTGAAAGCAATCTTTGCTTGAGAGATTTTATCACCTCCCATAGAACCTGAAATGTCGATAACAAGAACATATTGTCTAGGGACTATATCCGAAACTTCTACAATGCTGGGAGCAAGAAGATAAGTAAAGAAATTGTGTGTTCCATTAGTATGTGTAAGTAACTGGCTGCCACCAGTTTGACGTTCTAGTACATAATCAAGAGTAAGTCCTGCTGGAATGACAAAATTAGTAGATGAATAAGTTAAACGGATTCCATCTGTTATGACTGTAGCCAGATATCCAGCCAAACCAGTAACAGAATATCCCTCTATGGATCCATAATTTGAGCGAATACTAATATCTAGGTCAAAATCTGCTTGTAGTAAAGAAGTAGGAGTGGAAAAAGGTAATATTAAACTGTAAAGACCCAAATCTCGTGTCAGTAAACCTTCAAGAAATATGGTCAATAGTGCTTCTGTGCCGTTCTCAACATTCATGTCGATAGTGTAACCTTTAGACTCAGCTTTAACTAAAACTCCAGTGAGATTGGCTTCAACGGTTTCATTGTAAATCTCTTCAGCTATATCTACAGGTTTAATCCTACCCCAGTAGACAAGGTCACTCAAGGTAGCAGAAACATTGCTTAAACGAATACCTTCTTGCACTTCAAAGAACCAACTGATTTCCGTTGCTTCAGAAGATGCAGTATTATCGAAACGTAATTCATAAGTGAAATTAGCATAATTATCTATGATATCACCTTTAATTTCAACAGAATATGGAAGAAGAGGATCTTGTGCTTGGGTGGAAACGGGGATATAAATCAATGTGCAGACAAATAGAAGGATGAGTATAAAGGAAAATTTCCTAGCATTTAGGTCCTTAATAGTCTTGCCAAAAGATGTAAGAGAAGATTGAGTATGAATAAATTGTTTCATACATAACATAGGAATCTAGCTTTATAAAGTGTCTTTGTGTATAAATAAACACAATAAAAATAGATAAATTGAAACTTCAAGAATTAAAACAAGTATTAACATATTTCTACTAGAAGTATGAGCTTTCAATAGAAATGGCTGAAAGAAAAAAGAAAAAGAGAAAAAAAGTATTATGGTAAACTATTTAGATTTCTGATTTTGATGTCTATTTCTTCTCCTTACAGGTAGAATTACAAGCACAAATAGTGATAAGAGGGCAAAAAGCAATTGAAGGTCGCTTTCTTCTGTGGTGATTTGAGAAGTGACATCTGTTGTTGATGTTATTCCAGAAGTTGCTATTGAAGTAATTCCTGTTGTAACTCCTGAAGTAACTCCTGAAATCGTTGTTGAATCGGTAGGACTATCTGTTGTAGATACTGTAGTCTCATATGGTTCCTCTAATGTTGTAAGGATTATAGCTGTATAACCTTTAACAACAAGGCCATATTGTAAAGCAAGTAAGATAATTTGACTTCTAAGAGTATTTGTTTCACCTTTAAGAAGAACTTGATTCAATAAATAGGAAAGACGGTGTTGAGCCCAAATAGATTCTACGTAGGGGTAAATAGTAGAAGGATTTATAGCACTATTGTAATAACTTTCGAGACCGCTGTCATACAATATAATTGTATAAATAGAAAGAGTGGTTCTATAAAGACCAGTAAGTAAAACTTCACTACCATTGAAGAAAGGAGAATCTTTTAGAGGAACTAATGAAGCGGTCAGATAGGCACCTTCAATATGTATGGAATATCCACTAGCAATAGGAATACCAAACTTTTTGTAGAATTCTAGAATTCTAGTTGCAGCATCGTCATCTGTTTGGATAAAAATAAAGAATCCATTGTTTTGTGAAACTAGATTGGCCATTAAACCTTCATCAGCACCATAACCGAAAGCAACGGCAGAGATGGATACTTTCTTAGTATTTGCTTCACTTACAGCTGTTAATATACCTAGTGTATCTGTTATCGGACCAGCAGTGGGTTCACCATCAGAGAGAACGAGCATAACATTTGCTGTATTTGATTCTATGAAAGTCTCTAAACCTGTTATACAAGCATCATGGAAATTCGTGCTTCCACTAGCTTCCAAACTATTAACCCAGTTTTTAGCTTCCTGCTTGAAAGTCTCTGATGCTATATGTGGCTCAGACCATAGGGAATAAATTATTGAGTCAAAAGCTATAACATTGAAGAGGTCAATGTCTGATAAGTCGTCAATTATGGAATTAAAAGCGATCTTTGCCTGAGAGATTTTACTGAATATAATAGAACCTGAAATATCGATAACAAAAACATATTGCTTAGGGACTATATCTGAAACTTCTACAATGCTAGGAGCTAGAAGATAATTAAAGAAGTTGTGCGTTCCATTAGTATGTGTAAGAAGCTTACTACCGCCAACTTGACGCTCTAAAACATAATTCAGAGAGAGTTCAGCTGGAATAACTAAGTTTGTGGATGTATAAGTTAGACGGATTCCATCCGCTAAAGCAGTAGCTAGATATCCAACTAAACCAGCAACAGAATAACCCTTTATGGAACCATGATTTGAGCGTATACTCACATCTAGCTCAAAATTTGCTTGTAATAAAATAGTAGGAGTGGAGATTGGGAGGTCAAGAATGTAAAAACCCATATTTCGTGTAAGTAAACCTTCAAGAAATATGATTAAAACAGCTTCTGTACCATTCTCAACATTCATGGCTATAGTATAACCTTTAGACTCGGCTTTAACTAAAACTCCTGTAAGATTAGCTTCTACAGTCTCATTGTAAATTTCTTCAGCTAGATCTTCAGGATTAATCCTACCCTAGTAGACAAGGTCACTCAAGGAAACAGAAATATTGCTTAAACGAATGCCTTCTTGCACTTTAAAGAACCAACTGATTTCCGTTGCTTCAGCAGAAGCGGTATTATTAAAACGCAATTCATAAGTGAAATTGGCATAATTATCGACAATATCGCCTTTAACTTTAACAGAATATGGAAGAAGAGGATCTTGAGCTTCAGAGGAAAGGGGGAAAAAAGCTAATGTACATATAAATAAAATAATGAAAAGAAAGGATAAAATTCGCTTGTTTATCTTAAGTGAGGGCATTCTAGAACATGCAGGAGAAAAATTAAGGTGAAAATTTTGTTTCATAATTAATCTTGGCATAGACACTTAAAAAGATTCTTTGTGTGGAAGAGATCTCCTTATTTTTAATCTAGTAAAAGCTAAAAGAATTACGATAAGAGAAAAAAATAAGAAAGTTACTGAAAGAGTTTTTTATAAGCTTTAAATTGTTCAAAAGTAAGGTTAATATTGAATTAAAGAGTATTGTAACTATGAACATCTATTGAGGTGAAAAAGATTTCATCAGTAAAAAAGGAAGAAACTGACAAAAATAAAGAAAATTCTAGAGAAGAAAAACCTTCTTCACCACTTGACTCTAGTCGTCTTAAAATTTTGCTGCCAGAATTGGACAACAAAAAATTGAAAGAATTACAAAATCTCATTATGTCTGGCTGTAATAGCGAAACTTGTGACATTAGTGACTCCAAGGGTATTGACAGTCAAATAGATGAATCAGAGGATGGAAAGAAAAAGAGAGAAAGGAAAATATAAGTTGATTTTTTTGTATAATGGGGGAAGAAGAAAAACCATCGAAAGTATATTTAATAAAAGAGACATAGATATAGACAATGATGAAGTAGTAGATTTTAAAAATGCGATGAGAGAACTGAAGAATATTCAAAACTTCTATAATCAAGATATCTTAAATAAGACAGTGTTAGAGAAAGAAATGATGATAATGCTAAAAAATTTTAAAAAAAGAACAAAAACAATTAATGAACCTATTTATAGACTTAAGAGTCGTTGTGTGTAGTAGCAAGTATTCGTTATGTAATAACAAAGTTTATATACTAGATAAACGGAAAAGGTTTAAAAAGTATTCGCAAAAGTTTAAAACTGTCTGTGAAAAAACTGGGGTCATCACGAGGGTAAATCTCTCATTTTTTATTCTTATGCTCAAAGAGATGAGAGATTCCATCTTATTCGGTTGACCTATCAACTTGCATGGGGTAAAATATTGAGTAAAAAGAAAGAAGAAAAATATGAAGAAGAAGAGGATAAGGAGTGTCCTGAATGTGGCAGTCTTGATGTTATTCTTGACCAAACTCGAGGCGAACATATTTGTAGAAATTGTGGTACTGTAGTTGAAGAAAAGCTTATTGACGATGGTCCTGAGTGGCGTGCTTTCACTGCTGAAGAACGTTCCAAACGTAGCAGAGTTGGTTCTCCTACTACTATTACTATTCATGATAAAGGTCTTAGCACTCAAATTGGTTGGGAAGACCGCGATGTTTATGGTAAGAAGCTTTCCCCTAAACGTCGTGCACAAATTTACCGTTTGCGCAAATGGCAGATACGCACTCGTGTTCATAGTTCCATTGACCGTAATTTAGCCTACGCTATGTCTGAATTGGATCGTTTATCTTCACAGCTTGGTATTCCTCGCAGTGTCAACGAGACAGCAGCTAATATTTATCGAAAGGCTATTGAAAAGCGTCTCATTCGCGGTCGTTCTATTGAAGCAATGATCGGTGCTACTGCTTACGCTGGTGCTCGCATCAGACGTGTTCCTCGAACACTTGATGAAATTGCTCGTCATAGTCGCATCTCTAAAAAGGAGCTTGGTCGCTGTTATCGTCTTATAATCCGCGAGCTTGAAATTAAAATTCCTTTAGCTAATCCTACAGATTACATAGTCAGATTTGCTGCTGAACTACGCTTAAGTGGTCGAACCGCTCGAAAAGCTGTTGAACTTCTTAACCGAGCTAAAGAGCATAATCTTACAGCTGGTAAAGATCCTACAGGGCTTGCAGCAGCTGCTATTTACATCGCAGGTATCACTGAGAGTGAAAGACGTACCCAACGTGAGATTGCTGAAACAGCTACTGTTACTGAAGTAACTGTTCGTAACAGGTACAAAGAGCTAGTTAGGAAACTCAAGATAGAGGTCACAATCTAATATTTATTTCCTCTTCAAACCTTATTTTTTTTTGTAATAACAAATCTTTTTCCATTTTCACTTTTTTCAAAGCATTTAAGTACGATTCTTATTTTATCCTTTTGGATACAATTGACTGAAGAAAGGCTAATAGATAAGATTATCGATGTTTCGCTCCGTAGAGGTTTTATATGCCCTACAGCTGAAATTTATGGGGGATCTGGAGGATTTTATGATTATGGTCCATTGGGTACTCTATTAAAACAGAAAATTATCGATTATTGGCGTCAAAACTTTGTTCTTGATACTGATAATATTTTTGAAGTTTCAGGTTCTCTTCTTATGCCTGAATCTGTTTTTCAAGCTTCTGGTCATCTTGATGCTTTTGATGATCCTCTTATCCAATGTAATGTCTGTAATTCTATGTTTAGAACTGATCTGTTAATAAAAGAAGCAGCAAACATCAGTGCAGAAGGATTATCAATAGAAGAACAAGATAAACTTATTCAAGAGCACAATGTTAAGTGCCCTAAATGTAAGGAAGATTTAGGTAAATCCCGCAATTTTAATTTAATGTTTAAAACAGAAATAGGCCCCTCTGGAGGATACGCTGGTTATCTACGACCAGAGACAGCTCAGAATATTTTCATCAATTTTAAAAGATTAACTGCTTTCATGAGAAACAAACTACCTTTTGGGATAGCTCAAACAGGTTATTCTTTTCGTAATGAAATCTCTCCTCGGAATTTTATTATACGTTTAAGGCAATTTGAACAGATGGAAATCGAGATGTTCTTTGATCCTGATGCTGAAGAAGCTTCATCTCCTTTTGAAATAGCTGAGGATTTAAAAATAAATTTTGTTACTCACGAAATGCAAGAAAAAGGATGGGAAAAACCTCTATCACTTTCTCTGCAAGAAGTTAAGCAACAGAATTTGGTACCTAATGACTATTTGTTGTATTTTTTTGCTTTAGAAACGGAGATGTTAATTGATTTTGGTGTTAAGCAAGAGGATTTTTGGTTTAGACATATGCTTCCTCATGAGACACCTCACTACTCAGGAGGAAATTTCGATTTAGAAGTTAATCTATCTATTGGTCATAAGGAAATAATTGGTAATGCTTATAGAAGAGACTATGATCTGAAAAAACACTCAAAAGCTTCAAATTCATCCTTTACAATAGCTTATTCTGATGGAAGGAAAGTTTTACCCCATGTAGTTGAACCTTCACTTGGTGTTGATCGTATCCTTTATACAGTTCTAGAAAAATGCTATCGCGATGATGATAGAGGATGGAGTTGGTTTCAATTTCCTTCTGTTATTGCTCCTTTGGAAGTTGCTGTCTTTCCACTAATGAAAAAAGACGGTTTAGCAAATCTTGCTTATGAAGTTCATAGGGAATTGAAGAACTCAGGATATATCTCCTTCTATGA
Source organism: Candidatus Heimdallarchaeota archaeon (assembly GCA_023705985.1). GTDB lineage: Archaea > Asgardarchaeota > Heimdallarchaeia > Heimdallarchaeales > Heimdallarchaeaceae > 18H4-34. The sequence goes on from BPTO01000051.1 coordinate 10,501, forward strand.
CGAGAGTGGCAAAATAGGTAAAAGGTATGCAAGGGCAGATGAAATAGGTATTCCTTATTGTATAACTGTTGATTATGAATCACTAGAAGATTCATCTATGACCATTCGTGACAGAGATTCGATGAAACAAATACGAATCCCATTAGAAGATCTCGACATAACTCTAGGAGAACTCATGGATTCTGAAGTAGAATTCGAAGATTCTGAACAATGAAATAAGTTCTTTAGCTAATAAAGAAAAGATTAAGAATAGAAACTAAAATGTTGATTTGATGACACAATACATTTGTTCAAGATGTAAAAATGAAATAACCCCTAGTGAATTAAGAATATTACCTGGTGTTAAATGCCCTCGCTGTTCCAGTAGGGTACTATTCAAACAACGGTCTCTTATAGCTAAACCTGTTAAAGCTCGATAGATTCTAATTTTTAATACTATTCTATCTATTTTATATCCCTTTGATATATGATGTATTGATTCCTCATTTGGAGTTAAATTTCTCTAGTGGGAGTACTAATTTCGAGCTTATATTAGTTATAAGACAGTAAAAATGTCGACACAATTCTAATAAAGTGACGATTCTCCTTCATTTATAATTACACCTTCAACCAACTTATCACTAATAACAGCAGAGATTTTGACTGTTAGTACTTTTTTTATAATGTTACTAGGCGAGTAAACACTTATGGCAGGCCCACTAAAAATAGGGTAACAGATGTAGGTATCTTCACGTTTTTTATCCTTTTCAGCTACTATTGTAGTTAGTTCTGCGTTGATTAGGGATTTTTTCTTGTTTAAGTTGAACTGAATGATAGTTTTTTTAAGTTCTTCTCTTTTAATTTTTAACAAATGTCTTCCTACAGGAGAAGGAGAGTCAGTGACTGAAAATGGAGAATTAGGTAGTGGTAAGTATCTATAAACTGTTATCTTCTCAACAAAATCCAACATGTTTTCCTCAATTGTTCTCTTAGTGATTTCTACTGAATTAACAGTTTCTCCTGGTAATGAATGTATTAAGTAAATATGAGGGGAAATTTTATTTTCGCTAAACAGCTTTGCAGCTTCTAATGCTTTTGATGGTTTGGATGGTCTTCCTATTTTATTACTATGATCTTCATCGAAAGTCTCACAGCCTATACTTATAGAAGTATTTGGCAGGTACTTACCAATTATTCTAGCAACTTCAGGATTTACTAGTGATGGTTTGACATTTTCGATTGATATGCTACAAATATGTTTTTGCTGATCTCGTATTTCTGATAGTTTGGATAGTAACTCCTCGATTTTTTCTAGATTTGGAGTAGGATAAGTAGGAGAAAATAATGGTTCATTGTTTTTACCTCTACTATAATCTAAGAATCCAGGAGCAGAGAGAATGATTCGCCTAACACCTTTTGATAGTAGTTCATTGCATTCCTTTACTATTTGCTGAACATTTCGACTTCTTGCAGGACCAAAAGTTGCTGGAACACTGCAAAAACCACATCCTGGTGGAATAACCTCTGGACATTTTTCTTCAGAAAAAACTTCGAGAGTATCACATAAACTACAATTGTTACAACCACCATTTATCTTGACTATATCTCCTCGAAGATGATTAGAGCATCCTCTAACTACTTCGACATACACTTTTGAAAACCAATAATCTGGGTAATTTTGTATAATCTCAGTGGATGGAGAAAATTCTTCAAAAAGAGAATGTGTGTGGCACATAATTCCCTTGAAAAGCACTTTATCTTTTACAAATTTGATGCAATAATATTGATTTGACTTTTTTTCCCTAAAATTGTCTATAGAGAAACTATTTTCTATTAGATCAGCTAAAATGCGCTCTCCCTCACCTATTATGCCAATATCTATTTCTAGAGAATTAATTAGTTCTTCGTCTGAGAGAATAGGTCCTCCTAGAATAATTTGTGATTTATTATTGTTTTGTCGTATTTTTCTAATAACTCTCTTGACAGCGATTAGATCAACAGTCATCCCACTTATAAGGAAAATCTCATTTTGAGAAATTAGGTTGGACACACCTTTTTCTAGCAGATCTTCAACTCTAGCGATTTGAGTCTTAAGATTATATTTTTCAAAAACTCCTGATAATAGCCGTGGTCCTACTCCGATGGCATCTCGAGAATATTTTCTCCTTCCATCATTAGATGCTAATGAATCAATAATTAGAACACTCACACATTACATATACATCAAAGCGAAATATAATTTTCGGTCATAGAATTTTTTTTGGTACTTGAGCATAGATGAATATACTATTTTTTTCAAATTAATAAGAAAATTAATTTTTAAGAACTAGTCATTTACAACCATAAAAAATAGAAATTCTAACAAATAATCACAATATTGTACATTCCTAGAAAAATAAGAGATGTCTACAAAAAAAAAGTAAAAAAATATTCTCGTTCATGTTAAACCCCATCCATCTTTAGGATAGAACCAATTAACATTTGTACGAGGATATACAATTAGCTAATCCTTCAATTTATCATTTCATATTTCATAAAAGAGAATCTAATTCTTTTTCACTTCTGATGCAAACATATAAAAAGTATTGAGAGGTAGTTTGCACAATGGAAGAAAGTTGTAAAGTGTGCGGACTGCCAAAGGATTTGTGCGTCTGTGAAGAAATAGCAAAAGAAGAACAAGTTATACGAATTTTTTTGGAAAAACGAAAATGGGGTAAGAACTACACTCTGGTCGTTGGTATCGATCCATCTGAAGTTGATCTTGGAGCTTTAGCTAAAAAGCTTAAATCGAAACTTGCATGTGGTGGAACAGCTAAAGAAGGAAGAATCGAGCTACAAGGTGATCATCGATTTAAGATAAAGGATATGATGATTAAGTTTGGTTTCCCAGATTCTAATATCGAAGTGCAATTTTAATACTAGGTGAATACTATAAAACAAGAAAAAGATCAAGATGATTCAGATTTTGATGAAGTTGATGTCAAGATAAAACAGGGGTCGCTTAAAGGAGTAATTAAGGTTTGTCCCCATTGTTTTTATCCTCTTAGAAACATAGAACATTTTCTTAGCATGAATATCAAGTATATATGCACAAACGATGATTGTGGTTGGAAAGGGGCATTAGCTATTGAAGTTCTTGTAGAAGATTACAAAAAAGAGTTCAAAGGAAGATTAAAAGAATGAATTGTTCTTATGTTAGGTAATGTCCAAAGCTTTATCTATTTGCTAGTATAGGTGGCCAATATCAAATGAAAGCAGCGATTGTTATAGATACAAGTAAGGAAATTCCTCATAAATGGCTCGAATATTACAATATCTTTCCTATTGGATATCTTATAAAAAATTCTAAAGGTATTCTTCATAAAGAACGGAAAACAATAAGAGAACTTGAAACATCAAATTTACTCAAAATAATGCGTAAAGATAAAAAATCTCAGTTACTTTCACCTAGTATCAAAGACTTCGTTGAATTATTCACCTATTTGTCTGAAGAATTTGATTCAATAATTTGCATTCACTCAACATTGATAACACCTGTTGTTTTTGAAAATGCTGTTTTAGCAAAGAAACTAATTGCTGAAGTCAAGATAGATGTGATTGATTCTCCAACTCTAGGGCCTTCATCAGGGCTTCTAGTTGAAGAATTAGCAAAATTTATCTTAGATGCGAAAAATATCAATGAAATCAGAAAAGAATGTTTTTCATTGAACAAGCATATTCATTCTTTCTTGATAACTAAAAATAATAGACTTAACAGTGTGGGTATAAGGAAAGATTCTATTTTTTCCGGAATACGCAAATCTTTCAAACCATATGAGATGTATGAACTGTATCATAACTCTTGGTCCAACTCATCAAGCGGTAGAAACCCAAAATCACTTGTAAAAAATCTAACAAAGGAAATAGAAACAATTACTAAAGCTAAAGAATTCAAAAAAGTATTCTATGGTGGATCAGGGTATTTTGAAAAGAGTATTGAGAAAGTTCTAGAAGTAATCCCAATAACCAATGCTATAAAAACAGAAACCTCGTTAGTTAGTAATCACTTACTAGGCCCAAATTATGGGTCAATTGCATTGCTTTAACTAGTGAAAGATGAGGATTCAGAATCTAGAATTATCCCATAAAAATTACATACATTTTCTGTTGTTATTCGAGCTAATTCTTCCTCTTTCAACTTTTTTTGGTTTGCTGCATGTTTACAGAGAATCGATATTACTGAAGGCTCATTGTTTTTTCCGCGTTCTAACGAATGAAAAGGGCTATCTGTTTCAAACATGAGATTTTTAGGGGGAATGAGGTCTATTTTCTTCATGTAATTTTTCCTGTAAACAGCACTTGTTGGAACTGAAATGAACCATCCTTCTTCAATTATTTGCTTGACTTGTTCATCTGTACCATCGAAACAGTGCATCAAAACATCCTTAGCATTCATTTCTTGCAGAATTTCTATTGCATCTTTTTCTGCTTTTCTTGAATGGATAACAATTGATTTTTTATTATCTAAAGCAAATTGTATCAATTTATGTAAGTTTATTCTTTGTTTTTCTTGTTTTAAAGACTCTTTAGTCCAATGATAATCTAGACCTATTTCTCCAATAGCAACAATCTTGTCTTTATTTGTTCTAAAATATTTAGTAAATGTATTGAAATCTTCTTCTGATACTGACGAAGGACCTAAGCCTAGAGACAAATAAACTCCTGGAAATTCTGTGGTTCTCAGTCCAAACTCATAATTATCAGCTGAAATTGCGCTATTTATAATTATTTTTACATTTTTACTTCTAGCTCTCGCAATTACTGCTTCAATTTGGTTAAATTTAAACCATGGGGGAAGTAAGTGGCAGTGAGCATCTGCAAAGATTATATCATTTTCTCCGGTTTTTTCAATATTTAGGTTTTTCATTTCTTAATACCTCTACCTTATGAACTACCCCTACCTTAAAGTAGGTGTTTCTTGATTCATTGAAAAGACTTGACCACTAACGAAAGCAGAAGCAGTGATAGTGAATAGAGGTCTGTTCTCCACAAGTAAAGAGAAGATCGGAAGAGCACACGTCT
>BPTO01000052.1 GCA_023705985.1 Candidatus Heimdallarchaeota archaeon
GAGATAAGGCCACGTGACTGGAGTTCAGACGTGTGCTCTTCCGATCTATTGGCTCATTTTTTAGTTCGATTTTCTTTTCTAGCGAAAGATCATCTACATAATAGATGTTTCCACCTATTTTTGTTCTGGGTCCAATTGTCACTTTTTTTCCTTTGACATCCCCTTTTACTTCTATATTTGCTAAAAATATTTCACCAGTAGCAAATACATTTCCACCAATTTCTGATATTCTTTGACTTCTTCTAGATCTTAGAATACCTCTTTTTTCGTTTATGAAGACATTTTCAGTGACCAGATCATTATCTACAATAATTTTTCCCTCAACCTCTATGGTTGCTTGAGATATTAAATTACCTCCAATAGCTACAGATCCAGAAAATACTGCTCCCTTGTCTGCTTGAACATTGCTTCTACATCCGAAACTACCGGCAACACCTATTCTGCCTTGAATTACAATCTCTCCACCTATTTTAGCTGATCCTGAAAATTTTGCGTCTTTAAAACCATGTAAAAATCCTTCACACTTAAATGAACCAGCGCATTTGACATCACCGTGGGCTGTAATACTCCCTTTGGATTTTACTGAACCCGCAGCTTTCAATTGGTTACAAGTAATATCTCCATCTAATTTTGCACTACCTGCAATCTTTATGTCTTTAACAACTTCACCCGCTGAAAACTTAGCTGCACCTGCAATTGATATTGCACTTTCAGATTCAGATTTAAAACCAGCTGTGTAAACACTTGGTGCTTTTTCTTGATTCTCTTGACTCTTTCTGGCGCTTTCTAACTTTTGGGAATAACGATCTTTAAGCTCATTGTAGTTATCTTCATCTATTTCCCCATTACTGTGCCTTTCTTCAAGGAGTTCAAGCATTTCTTCATACATTTTGACTTCTTTGTAATTCATTTGTATCACTATATTATGTTTATCAAGACTTTATTTAATGCTTTTTTTAATTATTTAGGATATCGTTTTAGTCATATGGTTAAAGTCTTGTAATATACAAGTTGAATTGATAAACCGAAAGGTTAAATTAAGTAATATGCCTTCTATATACTCTCTTCTGCTTTTTTAAGGGTTGGAGTAAAAGATAAAATTGGTGCGGGGAGGGAGATTCGAACTCCCGAACCACTAAGGAACGGATATCTTATCTAGCCCTTATGCTTTGGATATCTTCGATCTTAAGTCCGCCGCCGTTGGCCGCTTGGCTATCCCCGCATACTGCGAAAACGATGTTTTTTTATGTTATTAATATCTCACATTAAATTGTTTTTTAAAACTTTTCTTTATGTTTTGAAATTGACCAACAAATAATCATAAAAATGGCTATAACGCTTATATTAAGTAGATAATCATACATAATATAGTAGTTTTTATAATTATAAGATTCTGAAAACAGAGGAAAGTGTTATTTATTTCAACATACACACACTTGTTAGGAGATAATAATGAAGGTTGTTCTGAAAATAGGTGGATCTCTTCTCTATCAAAAAAGCTTAGAGCTGGAAATAGGGTTAGTTAAGAGATATATAGACGTTATCAACAAACTTGTTGATGAAGGTAATGAAGTATCTGTAGTCGTTGGTGGAGGAAAACTAGCAAAAATCTTAATAAAAGCAAGTAATAAACTAGATATTTCTCAAACATATCAAGATATTTTGGGTGTTGAAGCTACTCGTATTCATGCATTAATTCTAGTTGCATCACTAAAGGATAAAGCCTATCATTTTGTTCCACGCTCATTTGATGAAATAAGAAAGGCTCTTTCAACTAATAAAATTGTCATTGTTGGAGGTCTTCAACCCGGGCAGTCAACTAATGCAGTAGCGTCACTAATATCAGAATTTTGGGAAGCAGACTTACTGATTAACCTCTCAAATGTGAAAAAGGTGTACGATAAAAATCCAGATGAACATCCAGATGCCAGACCATTTGATCAAATGACATATAATGTTTTATTAGAACTAATTAATCAGCAAAAATCCTTACCAGGGAAATACGACTTATTTGATAGAGTTGGATGTGAGATTGCACAAAGATCTAAAATTACTCTTATCTTTACTGATGGTTCAAAACCTGAAAATATCCAGAAAATTATTAACGGAGACAAAATAGGCACAATGATTATAGATTCCTAGTTTGTTTATTAATACTCAAATACCTTATATCGAAGTATAGCTGCTATTCCTCCAAATGTATTGTACAAAATCGCACCATCTTCATGGGATGGACTTATCATTTCAACTGTAGCACCTGAAGATTTTGCGATTTCGTTAATTTCTTCCACAAAATCGTTCTCATTTTTGATTTCTACTCTTGTTTCACCACATTTTGGGCATTTCATATCTGATAAATTCTTTATGAACGCATCATATTTGCTTTTTATGGTTGTTTCAGCGTATGAATGATTACAATCATTACATTTGAGTGTTATGTTAACTTTGTCAACCTGTTCAGAAATAAGGACGATGTCAACAGCTCCTTTCTCAAGAACATCTCTTACTGCTTTTTCACCATATGTAACTAAGCCCGTATCCTTACCAAGATGTTCTAAAAATCTGTTCATTAATTTTCTTTCATGAATCAATTCAAAATCTGCTAGCTTATCTTGAGCTTGTCCCATTAATTCTTTAATTCCTGCATACTCTGTGTAACCCACATCATAAATACCAATTACCTTCTCTTTAATTCTGTAATCTATTGATTTGCTTTCTAAGTATTGTGAGTTTGAAATAGCGGGGCCACCGACAACTATTGCTTCAACAGGATAATCTTCTAGATAGATTTGGTTCATCATTTCTCCCATTTTGTTATACCATCTGGTTGCAGCTTCTTCAACTAATCTTTCAAAACGTCTTTGAGATTGACCTCCCATTTTATGTTTCTTAGGAACGTAGGAATCTTCATTCTTAATGATGTTTAGAGTTGTACCTGTTAGTGTAGCGAAAGTTGCACCCCCTCTAGAAACAATCATAAGCCCATACTTCTTCTTTGGCTCAAGCATCTCTTTAAGATGATCGGTATGAAACGTGCTGTCACACATGTATAATTTTATACCTACCGGTTCAGGTGGAACTATTAAGTGATATTCCATGTTATTGAGACCTGTCATCCCACAATAGATAACGAGTCCATTCTCTCCATTTATGACATTTTTCATTCTGCTAATAATCGATTGTAATGCAGAAGCAACAGCTTTTCCTGTGGCTCTATCTTTTATGTTAGTAGCTGTTCCAAGTTCATCACGGAGTTGGTTGGTTATGTCGGATAATCTTGTCTTTGGTGGAATATAAAGCGTGACAAGTGATGTACTCATGTTAAAACTGCGCTTTTGTTCTAATCTTTTAATAGATTGTCTTAACATATAAAGCTCTACAGATGACCTTTTTTCCTCTTTGTCTTCTTTAACCACTTTTTTCGCCTCTAGGTCTAAATATTGGAAATGTGCCTAATTAATAAATTATTGGATGTATTGCAAATCTAATTTGAAGTATTATAGTTATTATTATTATTTTTTTATAGTTGAGAATTTCAAAACATCTTGTCAATTTTATAGCGAAAATTTTTTAGGTGTAGAACTTGATATTTCAGTGATGAACATGCTTGATAAAGAACGAGTTAGGATTGATGTTTTAGATGTATTTTGTGTTGCAAAAAGAGGTCTTTCAATAGCTGATGTTTTAATGCAATTAAATAGCATGTATGTGAGATCAGGTGAAAAATTAGAACAGCAAATGTTACAAGATGTACTTGACGAGTTAACTGAAAAAGGGTATTTGAAGACTTATAAGGTTGGAATACTAAGTAGCTGGAAAATTACAGAAGAGGGAATTGAATATTTTGAAGACATGTAAAATACAAGAGCGATTACAATGAATCTTCGAGAATATATTGGGTTACCAATAGATAGAAAAGAAAATGAACTATCCTATAAGGAAAATGAAATTTCTGTAAAACGCATTTTTTCCATAAAAATAAAGGACCTTCAGAGCTATTTAAAAAAAGAGAAATGGGATGAAAAGGAAAAGGTTACTGAAATATACAAAGTATATGAGGATGTAAAAGCAATAGAACACAAAGAAGTCTGGGAGTTAGCAATATTTGATGTTTTGCTGATTAACCCAATAATTCTCGGGAATGAATGCGCAAAAACAATTAGCTATTATACTAGTTTTGCAGATAATGGTTTCCATTATCCTGAAATATATCAAGTTGCTGAGGGATATGCTGAATTCCTGCTTCAAAAGCCTGAAACTAAACATGAAAAAGTAAAGGATGCAGTGATGATAAGAGTTCAAAGATTTGAAATCTTGCTCGTACCTCCATCTTATGGAGTAACAATAATAAACCCAAGTGATAGAAAAACTGTAATTGCAAGAATCAGAGCAAGAAGTGTAGAAGAGATAAAAGTTGAATTTGAGAGAACAAAAGGTGCTTGTTATTATCGAATTTCAGATGGAAAATGGGATTACAACGAAAATTTTGAAGAGATTGCCATGTTACGCTTAGAACCCCCACAAAATAGGTGGAAAACTATTAAACGCGGTTTTCCAATTTATGCTTCTTACGCATATAATCCTAAACCCCTTTACGCTTTAATAGAGCCTGACCCCTCTTTATTTGTTATATAGAGGTTCTTACTTTTTCAAATCCTTCAGAAACATATATTTCTTCTGTAATCAGCTGATAAGTTAGAGTTAAGGAAAACGTCGTAATAAATACTTGTTGCATATAGAATAATTAAACTGTAACAGAGGGACAGAAAGAGAAAGATAAGAAAAGATTTTTAAAAGAAAGAAGAGAGGGAAAAACAGATAGTTTGGGCCATTAGCTCAGTTTGGTTAGAGCGCACGGCTGATATACTAACAGACGTGCAGGTACCGTGAGGTCGGCGGTTCAACTCCGCCATGGCCCACCAAAATTTATTTTCAATGCAATCCGGATATATAACCTTCTTCCTCTACCTAAAGGACAGGGATTTCTGCTATGTTCAGTTAAAATTTTATATCTAAACATTCTTTGTAATTTATGTCAAAACCATCCATTACAAACGATGAAGTTATTCAAGCGGGTGCTGAGATATTGCTAAAAGGTGGGACTATGCTTAGTAAAGCCTGTCCTGATTGTTTTTCTCCTCTATACAAGATTCAAGGCAAAACTCTGTGCGTGAAATGTAAGAAGCATTTTATTTTGGTTGATACTGAGCAAGAAATGCCAAAATCAAGTTCTCCTCCAGCTTCATCCTCTGCTCTTCCTCAGACAGATTCATCTTACATAAAAACGCAGAAAATCCCTTTTTCATATGATTTTTCCAACCTTCCCCCTGAGCTTTCACAAACAGTTTCTATTTTATTAGTTAAACTTTCTGAATTGAACAAAAAACTAAAGGAAACAAGTAGTCCTGAAGAAATTTCACAATTATCCTCAAGTATTCGGTCTATAATAGAATCTCTTCAAACTCTCAATTCGTAGTCTTTTTTTCTTTCTCTTTCTTCAACCATTCGAGTTCATCAAGTGCTTCTTCAATTTCTCCAGTTTCAACTTCATTATAGTTAGCATAAAGATAATCAATTATATCAATAGCAATCTTTTCTCCTATTCCCCTTATTGCTAAATAATCCTCGAGCTTCGCTGTAAAAACATTTCTAATAGAACCAAAGTGTTTCAGTAACCTTGTAGCAATTTTATGGTCGACGTGTGGCAACGAAGCAATAGTTTCTTCTATTTGTATTTTCATTCCTAATCCTTTTCGCTTACCAATAGAAACCCTTCTTTTCCTTTCCAGTTGTTCTCTTTTTGAAATTGCTAGAATCATTTCAGCTGTTTCTTTCTGATTTTTTGTGTAAATTAGAGGAATACGGAAGTCTGTCACAAGAGAGGACAGTGCTCCAGTAAGAGCATTCGGATGTAATGAGGTTTTATGCAAGTCAAGATCTCCTTCAATAATAATGAGAGGTTTAGAACAACTTTCAGTAAGGACTTTAGCTTGTGTAAACAGTCTTTTATCAATAATTGATTTGATCAAATCATTTACCTCTTTTCTCTCAATAATCACTTGGTCTGAGCATATGTAATCTCCAACATCCAGTCTTTCAAATCCCAAATTTACTTCTTTTTTCATTAATTCTTTAATAATAGTAGTATTTCGTTCCCTAATATCACAAATTACAGATATTTTACCTTCATCTGATATTTTGGGTTTAGTTTTTTCCTTGATTTCCTCCTTCTTCTCCTCTATTTTTTCGTTTTCTAGGGCAACCTCGATTTCCTCTTTCCTTTCTTCTTTAAGATATTCTAGTAGTCCTTTTTGTTTATTTTTTACTGATACTGAACGATTTTTTTCTAATATATCATACTCTTTTACTAATCTCCTCATTTTTTGTGTGCGTCTTTTTGCTGCCCACATATATCCTTCATCACGTGTACCCTCAGCAATGAGCATTATGACTTTCCCCTTCCTTCTTCGTCCTGTCCTACCTTTTCTTTGAATAAGTCGTATAGCACTAGGTACTGAATCATAAAAAATAACCAAATCACATTCCCCTATATCCAACCCTTCCTCTGCAACACTTGTTGAAACTAGAATATTATATAAACCATCACGAAAAGATTGCATTATCTCTATTTGATTTTTTTGTGACAATCCTTTGTCGTCACGCATAGAAGATTGACCAACAAACCAGTGGGAGCTAACCCCTTGTATTTTATTAAGCTCCTCGTCAATTGTTTTTACTGCAGACCTGAAATGAGCAAAGACTAATATTCTATTCAAAGGATTATTTTCAACGCTTTCAGCTATAATTTCTTTCAAACGTTGTAATTTTGGGTGAATTATTTTCTGTTCTTGTAATTGTTTAACCGATTCAACAACTGTGATCATCTCTTCAGAAAGCATTAAATTCTTCAAAGCTCGACTCCCTTTGCCCATTCTTATCTCATTGATTTGTCTTTCTAAATACTTACCTAAAGACGGAACACCTTGAGTTTCTATGAGTTCAATGGCGTGTGATAGACGTATTGAATGTCCCACAAGTCCCATCGCTTTGAAGAAATCTCCTCTATCCTCCTCCATTGTTTGGCTATATTTCTCATTGACTTTTTGCCTTAATTTAAGCAACTCGCGTCTTGGATTGTTTTGGGGGTTCGCAGATTTTATAATTTCCATCTCTTTTAGTTCCTCTAGAATTTTTCTAAATAGATCACCAAGTGTGGTTAGTATTATTCCAAATTCTTCAGGCAATGCTACTTTTTCCCAAATCTCTTCGATTTCATGAATATACTGTCGAACATCATCTGAAGTTTCGTCTCTTATCTCAATATTTGTGATTCCTAAATTGTCTTGTAGTTCTTGGATTCTTTCACTTTCAGAACCAGGACTAGCTGTTATTCCTAGCAGTAAGGGATTTTTTGCCTTCTTGTTGTATTGTTCAGCAATGAAAACATAACTGTGATCTCCAACAGATTTATGTGCCTCGTCTAAACAAAGTAAAACCACATCATCAAGATTAACTCTTTTTTGTATAATGTCATTTTGTAATGTTTGAGGTGTACAGATGAAAATCCTTCCAAGCTTCCAAATATTTTCTCTCTTTAATGGATCAATTGCCCCTGATAATTGTATAATTTGTTTATCCTCAATTTCCATCAAATCTTTAGTTGTTCGCAAATGTTGATCTAACAATGGCTTAGTTGGTGCACAGAAAATGATTTTGCCTTCTGGAAATTTTTGTAATCTATGTGCTGCAACCATGATAAAGAGTATTGTTTTACCAAGACCAGTAGGTAATACCACTAAAGAATTCTTATTTGCACAAGAAGCGAAAAGCGTTTGCTGATAGAGTCTTGATTCAATTTTATTCGGTTTAATGAGGGGATGGTTGATATATTCTGCATTTTCCATAGAAATTCATCCAATACAAAGTATGGCTTCTACCAATTATCTATTATTCTATCTTAGAATTGGATATATAAAATCACATGTCTACAAAAATAATTATAATGACTCTCATTGTTGTTAATTATGGTCAATATTACCTTTAAAGGTGAACCTTATGTTGGGGCAAAAGTTCGCTTGCGGACAGTAGAGATGGAAGATGTTAATGCTATAATGGAACACTGGAATGACTATGACTCACGTAAGTATTTGGGCAATACCATTCCCATGAGCACTAAAATGGAAGAAGATTGGGTTAATTATGTACATAATCTAGCTAAATCACAAAAAGGTTATCATTTTGTAATAGAAAACAAGGAAACAAAAGAATTTCTAGGCACTTGTGGTCTTGAGGATATTAACTGGATTAACAGATCTGCAACTCTTGGGATTGGCATTCATAACCCAGTTAATCACAATCAGGGCTATGGAACAGATACGATGTTGTGTCTTATTAAATTTGGTTTTTGGGTACTTAATCTTCACCGAATAGAACTCTGGGTTTATGAATATAATGAGAGAGGTATTCATGTATATGAAAAGGTTGGCTTCAAGAAAGTTGGTAAGAAACGTGAAGCAGCCTTTTTCGAAGGAAAATATTATGACATAATAGAAATGGACATTTTATACACTGAGTTTCAAAATGGAATATGAAAACAATCTTAGTGTGATTTAATAGACTTTTTCCTTCTTTAATCCTTTAGATTCCAATCTTTTTTCAGAAAATTTTAAAAAAGAATCATTTACTCAAAGAAATATTCAATAACAACGTGTGTGATTCCAATAAGCCTTGAAAAAGAACCCAAAACAACCCTTAGGATAGTTACTTTAATTAGTGCTACTGGCATTGGAACATTTATGTCGTCTGTTGATGCAACTATTACAACCATCAGTTTACCTGTAATCAAGAATGAATTGGGAGTTGAGATGCATCTTGTTCAATGGGTTATTTTAACTTACTTGCTTACATTGATAGCTTTTACCACAATTTTTGGGGATTTTGGTGACAGGTTCGGCAATAAACGTATTTTCCAAATTGGTTTATTCATATTCTCTATTGGTTCATTATTGTGTTCTTTGTCAAATACTTTGCTTTTTCTTATTCTATCAAGAACGCTCCAAGCCTTAGGAGCAGCTGCCACTCTAGCTAATTGTACGGCACTTATTACAAAATTTACTACAACAGAAAATCGAGGTACAGCAATAGGCCTTAATACATTAATTGTTGCCCTAGGAATAACTTTAGGCCCAATTATAGGTGGTTTGTTAACTGATAAATGGGGTTGGCCTAGTATTTTTCTCATCAATGTACCCTTAGGTATCTTAGGGCTTATTTGGGTTCAATTGGCTATCCCTTCCACACCACCATCGTCATATGATAAGAAAGGTGACGTTTTGGGATCTATTTCATTTGTATTGTTTATGTTTTCAAGTATCGGCAGTTTAACCTTCTTTGTTGAAACAAACTTGCATAACAACATAATGTGGGGTTTTATAGCTTTATGTGTTGCTCTTCCTGCGTTTATTGTATTTTTATGGTGGGAGAAAAGAGTGGAACATCCTGCTATTGATTTTAAAATGTTCAAAAATAGGAAGTTTGCTTATGGAATACTTGTATCCATTTTAGCGTATGTTGGATTAAACGTTCTTTTGTTCCAGCTTCCATTTTATCTTCAATTTAAGGATGGAATGAATTTAACAGCTACTGAAACCGGTTTAGTCATCTTAGGTGCTCCACTAGCAATGGCCGTTGTTGGACCAATTTCTGGTAAACTCTCAAATAAAATCGATGCACGTATTATTGCTACTGTTGGATTGATAGGCATCGCTGTTGCCTTAGGATTCTTTAGTATTGTGTTAAAACCAGAGTTACCTATGTGGATGTTTTACTTAATTTCCGTAATTATTGGAGCATCCTTAGGTGCTTTCATTTCACCCAATTCAAATTCTGTAATGACATCAGCTCCCAAAGAAAAGTTGGGTGTAGCTAGTGGGTTGTTGAATATTTCAGCTCAAGTAGGTTTCACTTTGGGAACGGCCCTATCTACAGCTGTGTTATCCGTAAGTCTTATTCTTTTCCAAAAAAACAATGGAGGAGAATTAATGGATGCAGTAAATTACATTCCTAGTTTGAAAGTAGTGTTTTGGGTATTTGTGGTTATGATTCTCTTAGCTGCAGCAATTTCCTATTTGAGAGGACCTAGAGACAAAAATGCCCTTTATTAGATATAGAATAGAGACTACTTGTGAAACAAAACTCTTCTTCCTCCAAGCTAGAATAAGTTAACCACGTTTTTAAAATGGTAAAACGCTTCGCTTAATTATAAAGTATGCTAATTGGGTATATAATCACTCAATTTTTAAAGTAAAACAAACCACAAATACAAAAAGGTGTCAACCATGAATAATTTCGTCCCAAAACTTATTGAAAAAACATATGATCCGAAGATTAAGGATATTCAATTATTCAATAAATGGCAAGAAGAAAAATTATACGTTTTCAATGAGAACTCCGGTAAAACAATCTATAGTATAGATACACCTCCACCTTATGCTAATGCTCCTTGGCATATGGGGGGAGCAATTCATTATAGTGGAATTGATATGATCGCACGCTATAAGCGAATGAGTGGCTTTGAAGTGCTTTTTCCGATGTGTCTTGATAGAAATGGACTTCCTATTGAAGTGCAAACAGAGAAGGAATTTAAAATTTCCATGCACGATATTCCTCGAGAAGAATTTCTACAAAAATGTAAATTTATACTTGATCGTGTTGGTGACGAGATTTTACACACTTGCAAGATTCTTGGTTTTAGTAATAATTCCTTTAAATGGGAAGAAATTTACAAAACAGATCATCCACAATATAGAGCTCTTACTCAATCCACATTTATTAAGCTGTTCAGAGAAGGTTTAGTTTATGAGGATGATCGCCCAAATAATTATTGCACTCGTTGCAAGACAACGATTGCTGATAATGAAATAGATTATAAAGCTGGAACTCACACACTTTATAGTATTAAGTTCAAAGTAAAGGAAACTGGTGAAGATCTAATAATAGCTACATCTAGACCTGAGCTTATTCCGGCTACTGGTATAGTAATTTATAATTCCCTTGATGACAGATATACGCATTTAGAAGGTTTAACAGCTGTAACACCTCTTTTTGAAGTTGAAGTCCCTATTCGAGCACACCATTTTGCAAAGATGGATTTTGGTTCTGGCGCGCTAATGATATGTGCTTATGGTGATATTGTTGATGTACAACTATTTAGAGAATTACGATTAACTCCAAGACCTGTAATTGGCACAGATGGTAAAATCACTGATGCTCTTCCAAAATATGCGGGTATAAAGGTTAAACAAGCTAGAAAAGATATAATTAAGGAATTGGAGGAGAAAGGTTTTGTTATAGATAAAGAAGATGTGCCACATAATTATCCAACATGTTCACGTTGTCAAAACGAAGTAGAATATCTTGCTATGCCCGAGTATTATCTTAAACAAGTTGATTACGTAGAAAAATTACGCGAATATGCTGGTCAAATGCAATTTTATCCACCGTTTATGGAACAAGTGTGGTTAGATTGGTTAACAAATGTCTCAATCGATTGGCCGATTAGTCGAAGAAGATACTATGGAACCGAAGTACCTATTTGGTATTGCTTAAAATGTGGTCATGCTTGTCTTCCTGAACCAGGTCATTATTATCAACCTTGGTATACCAATCCTCCTTTTGACAACTGCGAGAATTGTGGTAGTTCTGAAGGTTTTGAGGGTGATACGCGTACTTTTGATACTTGGATGGATTCATCTATCTCTGAGATTTATATTCAAAAATACCCTCTCAATAGAAGTAATGAGCAATTATTTGAAAAATTACTAAATCGAAATTATATCTGCGATATTCGTCCTCAAGGAAAAGATATCGTGAGAACTTGGTTACATTACACAATGCTGAGAGGGTTACAACTTCACAAAAAACCTGCTTTTAACGAAGTATGGATATCCGGACATGTAGTAGATAGAAAGGGCGAAAAAATGTCGAAAAGTCGAGGAAATATCATTCAGCCGGAGTCAATGATAGACAAATATGGTGGTGACGCCTTAAGATTATTTGGTGCATCAGAGGCTAGTCATGGCTCTGATATACGATTCCATGAACAAAGGTTACAAGGAATATCAAAATTCATAAACAAAATTTACAATGTCGCCAAATTCATCAGTTTCTTTCCCATAATTGATAATGAAAAAGAGGTAAGTTTGCAACCTGCAGACAAATGGATTCTAGCAGAATTAGCCAAAACTGTAGAAGAAACGATTAAGGGATATGAAATCTTTGACTTTCATATACCTGCTAGAATATTGAGATCGTTTACTTGGGAAATATTTGCTTCTCATTATATTGAATTAGTTAAAGGAAGAGCTTACAATCGTAATAATTCATTCACCGATAAGGAGCAAAAAGCAGCATGGTACACATTGCACACAGTTCTCAATGCTTTGGCTCGCTCATTCGCACCTTTAATCCCATTTGTAACTGATATAATATATAGAGGTATATATAATAAGAGTGTACACTTAGAATCATTTCCAAGACCTGGAAAAATAAGTAAAGAAAAGAAACTAATAGAATTAACCACTTTGTTACTAGGTGTCAATTCAGCTATCTGGAAGTATAAAAAAGACAAAAAACTGTCTTTAACCACTCCAATTTTAAAAGTATACCTTCCCCCCAAGTTAAAACTTTTCTCTGAAGATTTGGCCTCAATGCATGGAATAAATGAGATAATTGATGATTCTAAACTAATGGAAAATATAGCAGATAAAGTTGAATTAGAGAATGATTATATTTTATTAGAACTTTAATCACAATTCTCCCTTATTCTTCTACTAATTCTTTTAGAGGGAGTCATTGTTTATTTTATGCTCAAGAAAGAAAAGCGTTTTAAAGGAACATAAAACGAATAGCTTGCAATAGGCTACAAAAAATTGTAGTCGTTAATAAACCTTAAAGGTTATACTCATTCCCGCTAATGTAGTTAATGAAGATAGCTAAAAGTATTAAGTGTAAAGGAGAATCAAGATTGCCAAATTACCGATATTCAATTCAAACCGATCCTGATAGGTCAGCAAAATCCTCTGGGCGAAATTTAGATGTTAGCCCAAAAGCTGCACGTGAAATTTGTAAAGCAATTAAAGGTAAATCTGTTCATAAATGTATAGAATATTTAGAGGCCGTAATTGAAAAAAAACAAGCGATTCCATATCGCAGACATAAAAGAGATGTTGGACACAAGCGTGGGCTCATAAAATGGAAACCAGGACGTTATCCCGTAAAAGCAGCGAAGGCGATATTAAAAATCGTAAGAAATCTTGAAAATAATGCGGAAAAAAATCAACTTCAATTGGACAAATGTACTATTATTCATGCTGCTACCTTGCAAGGAGTTAAACAAAGAGGAATATTTTACAGAGCCCATGGTAGATCTTCCCCTAAAATTCGACAACTTGTACATATTGAATTAATCGCAGAAGTAGAAGAGGTATAAAAAAATGCCCGCAACAAAAGATTATCTCTTAAAAAAATATCAGAAAAATGAAATTGATGAATATCTAGCTGATACTCTCCGAAATGCAGAATATGGGGGAGTAGAAGTAAGAAGAACCCCTCTTGGAGACAGAGTTGTTTTACGTGTTGGGAGAGTGGGTTTAGCTATAGGTGGAAGAGGAAAAAATATCCGTAGAATTACTGAAGTATTACAAGATAAATATCAGCTAGATAACCCACAAATTGAAGTTACTGAAGTTGAAAATCCTGAAACAGATGCTAGAATTATGGCTTATAGACTTGCATCTTCATTAGAAAGAGGTAGGCATTTTCGTCGATCTGCACATGGAATTATTAGAAGAATCGTATCTACAGGCGCTAAAGGCGTGGAAATTAAAATAAGCGGAAAAATTACCAGTCAAAGAGCACGAGTTGAAACATTTAGAGCAGGTTTTGTAGCTAAATGTGGTGAGCCAGCTTCCAAATATGTTGATGTTGGAAAAGCTCAGGCACTAATAAGAAGAGGTTTGCTTGGCGTTCAAGTCGAAATTATGCGTGGTGATGCTATCCTTCCTGATGATATTGAAATAATTGCTGAACCAACTTCTACCTCAATGGTTGTGCTACCTGAAGGAGAACAAGAAGAGGAAACTATCGAAATAACTGAGGAAACGCTGGATGAATTAGAAGAATTCCCTGAAATAACTGATGAAATTAGTGAAACAAAAACAACACCTGAAGACGAATTTAAAGAATTAGATGAAGTGGATGATGCAATTAAATCGAAGAAGGAAGAGATTGTAGAGGTAGAAGAAGACAAGCCTAAGAAGAAGGTTTCTAAAAAGAAAGACACCGTTAAGAAAGATTCTGAAGTAGAGAAAAACAAGCCTAAGAAGAAGCTTGCCACTAAGAAGGTTTCTAAAAAGAAAGACACTGATAAGAAAGATTCTGAAGTAGAAGAAGACAAGCCTAAGAAGAAGCTTGCCACTAAGAAGGTTTCTAAAAAGAAAGGCACTGATAAGAAAGATTCTGAAGTAGAAGAAGACAAGCCTAAGAAGAAGGTTTCTAAAAAGAAAGACACCGTTAAGAAAGATACTGATAAGAAAGACACTGAAAAATAATGGTGATAATAATGACAATAATTAGTTCAAAAGATGTAAGGAAACTATCACGGGAACAGCGACTTAAAAGGTTAGATGACTATAAGAAAAAGCTATTTGAAGTTAAATCTCAATTGGCTGCTGGTGGTTCGATTCAAAATCCAGGGCAAATAAAGGAATATAAGAAAGCAATTTCGAGAATACTAACAATTATGTCTGAAGAAGAAGAAAAAATATGATCAAATATAAGGAAAAACGTAAAAAGGTTTGGCGACAAGTGATTACATCATTGTGTGGATACAATGTCGAAATAATAAAGAGTAAGTCGCCAGAATTTCAAAATTTCAAAGGTAAAATTGAAGATGAAACAGCAAAAATGTTGAAGTTAAATATAAATAATAAGAAAATCTGGGTGCAAAAAAAAAGTCAAATATTCAGAATTGAGTTCGAAGATGGAACAAAAACTCGAATAGATGGCAAAATATTAGAAGGTACTCCAGAGAAAAGATTAAAAAGAAAAACAAAAAACTGGTAAAACAGGTATCTGACGTCTTAACCCTAAAATAGGGTCCAAGATTGACACTCATGTGTTTAGCCAAACAAGAGTGATTATGGGTAGAAGACGCTTTACCGGAGTGATATAAATGGCAAAAGTTAGAAATATAGGTATACAAAATGTAATACCTCCACCAACAGAGTGTGAGGATTTGAATTGTCCCTTCCATGGAAAACTAAGCGTAAGAGGGAGAATGTTTTCTGGAAAAGTTATCTCTGATAAGATGAGAGGGACCGTTGTCATGAGACGGGATTTTCTTCGATATGTAAAGAAGTACAAACGATATGAACGACAACACGGCAAAATATCAGCCCATAACCCTCCTTGTTTAAATGTAAAAGAAGGAGATATCGTACTTGCAAGCGAATGCCGCCCACTGTCAAAGACTGTGAGCTTTGTTGTAATACAAAAAATGTCCTAAGGTGTTGATTATGGCAAAGCGAAAAACTGTAGGACGTCCATTGAACCATAGAACTTTTGGATTGATGGTAGGTTCAAGAATGAAAGTAGCAGATAATTCAGGCGCAAGAATTGTTCAGATAATAGCTGTGAAAGGTTATAGAGGTAGATTAAATAGAGTTCCTCGGGCAGCAGTCGGAGACATGGTCATTATTTCAGTTAAACAAGGCTCTCCTCAAAGAAGAAAAACCATTCATCCAGCTATTGTAGTTCGTCAAAGATCTCCTTATAGAAGACCTTCTGGTGAATGGATACAATTCGAAGAAAATGCTTGCGTTCTAACAAATGAAGTTGCCGATCCACTTGGTTCTGAAATAAGAGGACCTGTTTCTCGTGAAGCAGCAGAGAAATGGCCAAGGATTGCACACCAAGCTTCAATAATTGTTTAGGAGGAGAAAATATGACTTTACCAAAAACAAAACAACCAAAAAAGCAAAGAAAAAGGCGCTATCAAGCCTCACTTCATCTCAGAAATAAAAGAATGACTGCTCAACTATCAAAATCATTGAGAGAAAAGTATGGTATTAAGCGTTTATCTGTTCATAAAGGAGATAAAGTTACTGTTTTCAGAGCTAAATCAGAAGACCAAGAGATTAAAGGAAAGGTGCTTAGGACCCTTCCACAAAAATATACAATTCATGTTGAAGGATACTCAAAAGAAAAAGCTGATGGAACCATAGTCAGCTTTCCAATACGTCCAAATAATGTAGTAATAACAGATTTAAATCTTAAAGACAAAAAACGTAGAGAAATCATTCGACGTCGTTCTGAGAAAGAGTTATCTGAAGAAGAGTTTGAAGAAAGTGTCTTTGATGAAGAGGTGTTGGAGGACGAATTAAGTGAAGATCACGATATGGCTGAAGATGAAGCTTTTGAAGAAGAGTTTGAAGATTTAGAAGTAGATATATTAGAAGAGGAGGAATCATCATGACACGTTCAGGTGGAGGACACCATCTAAAAAGATTAGTAATTTCAAAACATATTCCAGTCCTTAAGAAAGCATTCAAATATACAGTAAGACCCTCTCCCGGCCCTCATGCTGCATCTGAATGTATCCCACTAGCTATTATATTGCGAGATATGTTTGGATATGCTCGAAATATGAGTGAAGTAAAGAGAATTATTAACGAAAGAACTACTGTTGTTGATGGAAGGATTCGTCGTAACAGAAAATATCCTGTAGGTTTTATGGATGTTATTTCATTCCCAAAAATTAATGAGCATTATAGAATGGTATATCTCCCAGGGAAAGGATTAAGGACAATTACAATAACTGAAGATGAAGCCAAAATTAAACTATGTCAAATAAAAAACAAAAGTACAATCAAAGGTGGTTTAACGCAGCTTAATCTACACGATGGAAGAAATATTATTTTAACTCCTGAAGAACAAGCAATAAGAAACTATTCTACTTATGATACAATAAAAATTACATTACCAAACCAGAAAATCCTTGAAAACTTTGAATTGAAAACTGGTAATTATGGTATAGTTACAAGTGGAAGATGGATGGGACGACATGGAATAATTGAAGATATAAGTACTCATCAAACTAAGAATGTAAGAACTGTTACAATTAAATCGTCTTCTGGTGACTTAATTGTAACGTTGTTTAGATACATCTTTGTTGTTGGTAATAACGATCCATCAATATCTATGTTCGAAAAAGTAGGTGACGGGAAATGAGTGATGAAGTTGCTGAAACCAAGTTAATTCCTTCTCAATTTGAAGAAGAATGGAAGAAACACCCTATGAGAAAACCAAAGCTGGCTAGTGTAATAATCAACTCTTGTGTGGGTGAATCCGGACCTAGTTTTGAAAGAGCAAAAGAAATTTTGCGTCAGATTACTGATAGGGAACCCGTGGAAAGATGTGCGAAAGAGACTGTTAGAGGTTTTAATATCCGAAAAGATGAAGCAATAGCGGCAGTGATAACTTTAAGAGGCGAAGAAGCACACCAGTTATTGAAACGGTTTCTTTATGCAAAAGATTTCATGATAAAAGAATCTTCTTTCGATAAACAAGGTAATTTTAGCTTTGGTATAACTGAACACGTCGACATAGAAAACGCTCCTTTCGATCCAATGCTCGGGACAATAGGTTTTAATGTCACTGTGAAACTCGAACGACCTGGTTATAGGCTAAAATATAGACAGCGAAAGCGACAGAGAATCTCTAAAAGTCATATATTAACAAAAGAAGAGGCTTTAGAATATGTTCAAAAAGAATTCAAGGTTCAAATAATTTAAGGTGATCGAAATGCAAGAAAGAAGAGAAATAAAATACGGAAAAGGATCTCGCCAATGTCGAAGATGTGGAAGCCATAAAGGACTTATACGAAGGGGTGGCTTAAACGTTTGTAGAAGATGTATAAGAGAAATCTATGGCAAAATCGGTTTCAAAAAAACAGGGAGTCGAGGAGGATAAGGAGGTAAAGAAAATGGTGAAAATGGACCCATTAAGTGATGCTCTAATCACTATACTAAACGCTGAAAAAACAGGAAAGAAGTCAGTTGAAGTTAAACCTGCAAGCAAAATTATCGCAAATGTCTTAAGAACTGCTCAAAGATCCAGTTATTTAGGAGAATTAGAATATATTGAAGATCACCGTGGAGGAATATTTGAGATCCAACTTATGGGAAGAATAAACAAATGTGGTGTTATTAAGCCACGTTTCCCTGTTAAGAAAGATGACTTTGAATCTTGGGAACAGCAATTTCTCCCAGCTAGAGGATTTGGTATTCTTGTATTAACAACTCCTGAAGGTGTAATGAGTCACGAAGATGCAAAAGAGAAAGGTGTTGGTGGCCGATTGTTGGCCTATATGTATTGAGGTGATGGCATTATGAAATTAGTATATTTGACAAAAAAGATCGAAATACCTGAAGAAATAGATATAACAATCGATGACAAAAAAGTATCGGTTAAAGGACAAAAGGGTGTACTAACCTCTGATTATGCTAATCATGACGTAGATAGAAAAAAAAGAAAATACC
>BPTO01000053.1 GCA_023705985.1 Candidatus Heimdallarchaeota archaeon
CTTATTTCTGTTACAAGATCTTCAATGTTTGTTTCACTGGCTCCTCCGGTGAAAGCGTAAACATAATTACCAGAAGCAGACAGCATTGCTCTTGCCCAATGGAGTGTAACCCCATAGAATGTTGAGAAATCTTCTGCTATTGATAATGCTTCAGTGAGACTTCCATCAGCTCCTAATGTTGCCTTGATTTCTAAAACTAACGTAGCGTTTTCGGGAGCTAAGAAAGGTCTTCTTAATAGATAGGTATCAAACCCATCTTGGAACGACACAACGTAGACCCAGTTAACAACATTTGCTAACAACGTCCCTGTGTCAATATCTTGGTCAGGTCCACCAACTATGTTGATTTGCACCAACGCAGCAGAACCTAAACCTGCTGTAACCGTTAACTCTTCAGCAATTATTGCGGGAGTTGCTGTAAGACTATTGTATTGTTCTGTTACAATAGAAGCTTGCAAAAGACTTCCGCTTAATGTTAGGAGGATAACGGTCAAGCCTAAAACTGTTGAACCCATAAGGATTTTCTTTTTCATTTAATATAAGACCTCCAAAATTTTGGCTAATACCTACTATCTCAAACACACATTATAAAGATTATTTTAGATTTCAGTATAAGCATTTAGTTCGAGAAAATTAGAAAATCAATAATATGTTACTTTCAAGGTCTTTAATGCTGAAAGAACAGATTCAAGCAAAAAATACCGTTATTCAAGGTTATTTCGTAGACTTTTTGCTGCTTGTTCTGGTAATGTCCCGTTGATGAAGGTTCCACCACTAGTTTCAACAGCTCCTAATAGTTTTAGAGATTCCTTGTTTCTTTGAGGTGTGTGTATCTTGAAATACATATGAAAAGCAGCAGAACCAGGAGTGTTCAAGGGACTTTGATTAAGACTCAATGAGTAACTGACTTTTTTGTTGAAAATAGAGTTCACAGATTGGATAACTTTTGGGAGCAAAGTAGAAAAAGATTCCATTTCTCTTTGAGTACTATGGTGTAGTAATCCATAATGCCTTTTAGGATAGACATAAACATCATAAGCATATTTCGCGAAATATGGAACTATACTAATAATATGGTCATCTTCATAGATTATTCTTTCTTTCTCTTCTTTTTCAGCTATAATATAATCACAAACCATACATTGTTTTCTTTCATTTTTATATTGTACTGCTGTATTGAACTCTTTTTCAATTATTGGAGGAATAAAAGGAAACCCGTATATTTGTCCATGAGGGTGAATTAGTGTAGCGCCAACATCTTCTCCATAATTTTCAAAAGGGAGAATGTACTTTATATTGGAGTCTTTGGCGAAATCCATAGTTGCGTCACGCCATTCGATGAAAATAGCTAGTATTTCTTCTTCATTTAAATCGATAAACATTGCATCGTGTTTCTTGGTATAAACTACTAGTTCACAAAACCCATATGGATTAGATTTTTCAAAAAAAGTTCCTGTTTTAACCTTTTTAAAGTCCTTTCGATTATCTAATGATGGATATTTGTTTGTGATTCTCAAAGGTTTTTTAAACTCTGGGACTTCTTTGCTTCCAGAACATAATGGACAATACTCTTCTTTGCGATTAGGTCTTTTTTGCCTTGCTGGAGAGTAAATTATCAATTCATTTGTGAAAGGGTTCCGTCGTATTTCTGATTCTACCATTAAGAAAAAATTTCGTTTTCTTATTTAAAGGTGAACATAGCAGAAGTCCCCTAACTTTAGGTGGGGGATGAATGCTATATAACTATCTCTTCGTCTATTACTCGGCTTTTTATACTAAAAAAAGAACTAAAGAAGTAAGGAAATGAACCAATGCTAACCTACAAAGTACAACTGTACCCGAATAAAAAGCAACAAGCAAAACTTGTTGAACAGTTGGATAGTTGTAGAAAACTCTATAATAGATTACTAGAAGAGTGCAAAAAAACGCAAGAGAAGGGAGAAAAACTCACACAAAGCAAAACTCAATCGTTTATAGTGTGGTTAAAAAATAATTCTATGCCTGAAATTGAAAGGAGTATATTCTAAAGTTTTACAGATGGTCAATTACACTCTATGGGCAAATATCAAGAGTCTATCCCAATTAAAAAAGAATGGGCGTAAAATAGGTCACTTGAGGTTCAAAGGAAAGGGATGGTATAAGACTATCAATTATAACCAGAGCGGGTTCAAGATAGACGAACACAAAAACAAGCTAACTTTCTCTAAAATAGGAACTATCAATTGTAGAGGATTAAATAATAGAGTAAGAAAAAACAAAATTAAGGGTATAATCCTCAAACGCGCTCAAACCGGTAGATGGCTTGCTAATATACAAATAGAAAACGTTCCAATAGCTCTTCCTAAAACCAATAAAAGCGTAGGATTAGATGTAGGTGTTTCTTCGTTTATCGTCGACTCTGATGGTAGAAGAGTAGAGAACCCTAAGAATATTGACAAACAATTAAAGAAAATCAAAAAGAAGCACCAGACTCTTTCTCGTAAAAAGAAAGATTCAAAGAACTGGTTAAAAGCCAAATTACACTTAGCTAAACTTTTAGCACAAGTTACTAACCAACGTAAAGATTTCTTGCATAAAGTCTCCAGATTTTATGTTAATGTTTATGACCTTATCTGCGTAGAAGACTTGGATATCAAAGAACTTTCACAGAAAGGTAACAAAAATAATAAGCGGTCACGCCCTCTCCATCGCAACATTATAGACGCTTCGTGGGGACAGTTCTTCAACTATTTATCTTATAAAGCTGTCAATGCTGATAAAAAAGTAGTTAAAGTTCATCCTAAAGGTACTACCCAAGAATGTTCTAGATGTGGGAGAATAGTTAAGAAAACCCTTTCCGATAGGATACACTTCTGTACTTATTGCAACTTAGAGCTAGACCGCGATTATAACGCTTCAATCAACATTTTGAAGAGGGGTACGGGATGTGCCTCTATACTTGTGGAGAACAGACCTCTGGTCACTATCACCGCTTCTGCTATTGTTAGTGGTCAAGTCTTTTCAATGAATCAAGAAACTCCTTCCTTAAGGTAGGAGTAGTTCATTTGCTTCGAATGCGCATAAATCTACTATTTCACTTCTAGAAATAGGAAGAATCCTTTTCACCAAACATTTATATTACTACTAGGGTTTTTTACATGTGCATTCAACGATTGTTTTACATGCTAATCTTCAACATGCAGAAATACCAGTCGACCACATTCCACAAGTCATTCAAAAAAGCTATATACCAGTTCTTTCATCTATACTCGAAATGCCAAAAGCTGAGGTTGTTTTGAATTTCACAGGAGTTACTCTGGATATTTTGTATAATGAATTTCCAGAAGTTTTAGATCTTTTACGAGAAGGAATAAAAAATAATAAATTCGAACTTACAGGTTGTGGATATTCACATCCTATTTTCCCTTTATTACCTGTAGAAGATATGAAAAAACAGATAGAATTTAATCAAAAAATATTCGAGAAAGCTTTAAATTACACACCAAAAGGTTTCTGGTTACCTGAACTAGCTTATGACCCACTTTTACCAATGTTTCTCAAGGAATATGGATATTCTTACACTTTCATTGATGATGAATTATATAATCTTAGCTCACCTTTGCTAAATGATTCTAATCCTTATAACAATACATATTATTCCGCATCTCACTACATTGTTGATTTTTTGAAAACAAAAGGACTACTGAGAAAGCTTACTCGATATCGCAGTACAATGAAGAATATTAAGAGAATCTGCAAAAAAACAAACTTCTATCCTGTCGAATTGAAAGGAGCAAGAGGAACGATTACAGGACTAAAAGTCCCACAATCATGGAGTATTATCACTTCAGCTGCTTTGTTAGGGTTCCCCTTTATATCGCTTAAGAAAGTTATCAAACTTATTTCAAATTATAAGAATCAAAAAGGATTGATTATTCCTTATGGTAATGATATAGAATTTTTCGGGTATAGAAGCTTTGTTAAAGGAAAACTAATGACAGAAGAGGATTTAAAGAAACTACTCTCTCAACTTATTTCCATAAAAGGCAATCAAATGATTTTACCCATAAATTACTTAAAAGATAATAGACCGAGTGAACTAGGATACTTGAAAACAGGTAGTTGGGCACCTGATAGAAGATTAGATATCTGGTTAAGAGATGAAGATAACCAAAAATTAGAAAGGTTGCTGGATGAAGTAAGACGCTACCTTGTATGTATTAACCCTGAAGATATAGGAGATGAGCTTTGGAAACATATTCTGTTAGCAGAGAACAGTGATGGAAGAGGGTGGAACCCTCTGCCTGAGAGACGACTGGACTGCTTTGCCAACGTATTAGACGCTCTAAGAATTGCTAAAGAGAAGAGTTTAAAGAAGAGAAAGAAATCTTAGTAAAATGCTAATTTAATCATAATACTTATAATTGCGCTATTTATTTCTAAATTACTATCTCAAATTAATGACAAAAACAGATGGGGACTTATGGTATCAATTGAAGTTTATATACATGAAGATAGCTGTGACCATTGTAAGCCGACTTTGAAATTCTTAACGGCAGTAGTAAGTGCAGTAAATAGAGATGATGTCACATTAATTGTCCATCAAATTAGTAAAAATAGAGAAGCAGCTGAAAAAGCAGGTATTCCTAGAAAACAGCTTCCTGTAATAGTTTTGGAATCTGGGTGTCAAATAATTGGTACTCTATCTCATGATCTAATTGGTGTGCTAATTTGTAGTCTTCTTACAAAATCTAAAATACCAATTCAATCTTTTGACAAATTTGAGTTAAACAAGAAAGAAGCACCAATATTAATGGAATTAGCTTCAGCAATGCTTGAATACCAAGCAGCTTACACTCTGCGAAGAGATAAATCATACACGTTTATTATAAAAGAATCGACGTCCAAAGTCCCTATTAAACGATATAAACGACTTGCAGAGCACACTAAGCTTATGTTATTAACAAATTTCGATACTAAACCCAGTCCTAAACTTTATGAATTTGGTCTACATTCTAACGTTTTCTTAGGTCACATTATAAGAGAGAATATTGTAATGGCAGCAAATCTAATTATTTGGAAAGATAGAGCAAATCACATCAGTTTCTTTAGATTAAAGCGAGCTGAAAATGGGAATTATACTGGAACCTGTTCAAGCCTTCTTGGAGATGGTAAACAAACAATCAGAGATTTCTTCAAACCTTTGTTCCTTACATCAGCTACCATCAACTCTGATGGAGCTAAAAGCGCAGGTCAGAACAGAATAGTTGCTAATATCAAAGATATAAGTAATGATTTAGACCAACTAGTAAGAAGGTAAAATCTTATTTCTTTAAGATGCCAAATCCATCACACGGTCCTACGCCCCTCATACATTCACTAGACCGTGTAACGAAGTATTTGCAATACCCACCCATTATTGGATCATATTGAGGGCAGTCAGCCTCAGAACTATCCTCATCTGCTGATTTTCCGCTTGGGGGGAGTGGGATACCTGCCATCTTATTCCTCTCTAATATGTTAATCTTCTTACTTTTTAATGTTTTCTTACTTCTTCACAAGATAGTGGGGGTTCGCTCTTTCACATGAAGGGCATTTTTCAACATATCTACTTATTGGAATACCGCATCCTGAACAAGGATATTCTTTTCTTTTTACATCTTTGTATGTTGAACCCTCGTTTTTCATTACAATTAGTATATTATTCCTTATATATTTTAACTATTATGGGGAAGGCATAACACTCAACCAAAATGCTATTAGATGGTAAGGCTTATTATAATGCTACTCTATTTGATTTTTAAAGATAAAGAAACAAGGTTAAAACTATGGTAAAGTTAATCGTAAAAATAGAGAAAATTTTAGATAAAGAACCAGATTATGTTCTTATTAATACTAAATTAGCGGAAAAATCAGCACTATTACCAGGTCAGTTAATAGAATTGTATCCTAAAGATATAGGGTTAAAAGTTTACTCACGAGATAATTATTCAGAATCACATATTGGAATTTCCCAAAAAATAGCTAATGAATACAGCATTCAGAAAGGAGACGAAGTTGAAATAAAGGAAATAACAAATGAGCAAATTATAGCTCTCCTTCATAAAAAAATGAGGGGAGACCCCTTAAAAGAAGAAGAGATAGACTATATTTTTTCAGCGATAGATAAAAACCTTATACATGATACTCAAATAGCAGTTTTAATGTCACTATTTCAAGTTCAAGGCCTTTCACTAGATGAAACTACACATGTTGCAAAAGCTATAGTTAACAATTCAGATATTCTACATCCAAAGAAAGGACCAGTTGTAGATAAGCACTCAATTGGTGGTATAGCTGGTAACCGCATAACTCCCATAATGATTCCTATTCTTGCAGCTGCTGGTCTGACGATACCAAAAGTATCTACTAGAGCTATCACATCTCCTGCTGGAACTATTGATACTGTAGAAGTAATAATGCCTTGTGATTTGAACTTAGAAGAAATGAAAGAAGTAGTTGACACTACAGGTGGATGCGTTGTAAGCGGAGAAACAGTTGGTCTTGCTGACGTTTCTGATAAGATAATCCATGTTCTAGAGACTATTAAGATAGACCCACGTGAATTCATGGTCGCTAGTATTCTCTCTAAAAAGATAGCAGCTGGTTCTGAATATGTTCTCATTGACCTTCCTACTGGTAAAGGAGCTAAGGTTATCAGAAGAGAACAATCACAAGAATTGGGAGGTCTGTTCACCTCAATAGGTTATGCACTAAAATTACGATTAGACTGCATTATTAGTCCTGGAGACCGACCAATTGGTAGTATGATAGGACCTAGTTTAGAAGCAAAAGATGTTCTTAGCATTGTGATTGACCAAAGTGGAAGTATTGATCTTATGAATAAAGCTTTATCTCTCTCTGGAATCATTTTTGAAGCGCAAAACTGGTGTCCAAGGGGGTATGGATTTGAATATGCTGAAGAAGTTCTTAGAAGTGGAAAAGCTTACGAAAAATTGAAAGAAATTATCGCAGCTCAAGGTGGGGACGAGAACATTAAGGTTGAGGATATACCAACAGCAAACTATACATCTACAGTAATAGCTAAAAGCGGTGGTGTCGTTTATGCAGTGGAAAGCGCAGCTATTTCAACCATAGCAAGACAAGCAGGTGCTCCAAGCGATAAGAATGCAGGAGTGAAACTACTTGTAAAACGTGGAAACAGATTCAAGAAAGGTGATCCATTGTTTGAAGTTCACTCTTCCTCTGAAGGAAGACTTACATCAGCACTTAAATTAGCTACATCTGATTACGATCCAATTGATGCAGAAAGAATGATTCTGGAGATCATTCATGGTCCTAAGGAACTGTGAAGGAAATGGAAGAAAAAGAAGTTATTCCTTTTTCTTATAGAATTTGCACGTTTTCATCATCCTTCAATATAGAAAATGTTGTAAGCAACCTCAAAAATTCAAAAGAGTGCAAAATATCTATACAAATACTAAATCCAGCTTTAATTGTTTCAAAAAGACATCTCGCAGTAGCAATACACCATACACTAAAATCTTTCAAGGTTAAAAGAAATGTAGCTAGAGATAATTCAACAGAATTTTTAATTCGAATATCAGGACGCAGACAAATATCAAAAGCATTGGATTTATATGGTATAACCCATGATAGCACTAATGTACTTGTCTTGGTATTTGGAGGAACAGAAAAAGAAAATAATGAATCGTTGAGTGATTTCATTCAAACAATGGGTTTGGAAGAACTAGAGAAAGAAAAACAGAAGCTACCAATAAGTTCACTTGAAATACTAACCGAATTTTACGATTGTTCAAAGAACCCTGATAATCTTGAGAAAAAAGCCTTGGAGCTTATGGCCACTATAGACGTTCAATAATTAAATATTAAATTGCAGACCATTTCTGCAGAAGTTTAATACCCATCTCAAGATACTGTTTAGTAATTTCGCTTATCCTCTCCAATTGTTCGTTTTCTTTTGCAATATCAGGAAAGATAATAGGTAATAATTTGTGGACATAAGGAGCAACAGAACCAAGACCTGCTGTACTATATGCTTGTTTCCCACTTCCTGTTCTAGGGATCAAATTTTGCTGTAGAAGCAGTTTATTAAACCATAATGGGTGAGCGGACATTATTTTGAAACCTTCAGTTTGATTATAACTACTTTTCTTTGCTATATGTTCATTGAATTTTTCGAAAGCAATTTTATTGGGATGAAAAACATTCCTACTTATAATTCCTCGAACATAAGTTTGCACTGATCTAGGCTGCTCTAAAATGTGAAATGGAATAATTGTGGATACTTCTGTGATTGTTGCATCTATTTTATCAGAGTGGTAAATTTTTTCTGAAGTATAGAGTTTTCCTAGAATATCGAGAGGTAAGCAAACCCCATTTATCTCAAAAAAATCATCAAGATAGTTTCCAGAATGATCAACTGCAAATTCTGAATAAAAGATTCCAGGACCAAAAATTACAGCTATTCTTTCATCTGTAATCTCTTTGAATGTTTGGGTTTCATCGGTTAGCATAATTATTGTATCTCTTCGAAGATCTGTCACTGGTTTATCAAGAAATACACCTTTAAGGGGTGTATCTATTAGTTTTGTCCATGAATTAATAATCAATAATGTGTTTAGGTTTCGTGATTCTATTTCTTGAAGACGCATCTTTTTCTTTTTTTCTTCCAAATCCAGAATTTCTTGATCCATTCTTCTTATTACATGTTCTTCGAAGAGATACAATAATTATGAGATCGGAAGAGCACACGTCTGAACTC
>BPTO01000054.1 GCA_023705985.1 Candidatus Heimdallarchaeota archaeon
CTCTTCCGATCTCTTATTACATGTTCTTCTTCTGGCAATCTACGTGGATATCCTTCGTCATTCATAAAAGCTATTAAGTCTCTTAAGGGAAGCTCTCCTGTATCAAAATCGAAGAAATTTCCCCCTGAACCATAGTAATCTTTCAACAGTTTTATAAGTTTAATTCGTTTATCAACTTGCTTGTATTCTTCTGAATCTTCAACTTTAAGTGACACTGCTCTCAGTCCTTTGCGTTTCTAGAAATACCAATATATGTTTTAGCTTTAAAGACTACTAAAATATATCCTTTGTTTATTATTTATTAGGATTCTGTTGGATATTTTCCAGTTTCTATAAGATAGGTTGCAGAACTAATCCCAGCTTTAAGTGCATCAACTAAAGAAGAAGATTTTAGAATTTCATCAAGAAATCCACCATTGAAACAATCCCCAGCACCAACAAATGTTACTGTTTTGGATAGAGCATTTGTTTGTAGTGAAATAGATTCTTTTCCCCAGAATCTGACTGATTTTTTTGTGTGTAGAATTATAGGTAAGCACAAATACTCTGATAGTTCTCCTGGAGTTTTATTAAAAGCGTTTGTTAAAACTTTTAACTCAAATTCATTTACAGACAAGTACTTTTCACCTTCCAATTTCTTTAATTGTTTAAGAATTTTCATCAGTTCTTTTATTCTACCAAATTCTGAAAGATCACAAGGATCTATGAAAATTATTCCTTCATAAGAAGTATTACTTAAACGAGAAATTTTTTCGTCAAATAAAATAGAAGAGCTAAAAAGAATTGGATCGTCTGGATCAATTATGCTTAATAATAAAGAGCTTATCCATTCAATAGATTTACAGTTTAATGCTATGTTACTAATAGTTTTCAGAGTAGATGAATGGAACATTTTTGTTATTCTGCTATTCAGATGCTCAGGAGCTAAAAATCCTTTAACAGAATTAAATTGAGTTTCTCCTCCAGCTAGGTTAAGTATAGAAGTAATGTTAACTTCAGCGTTCTCAATAGGCTCTATTTCCAATTTTATGTTTTTTTCCTTTACTAGAGATTCGAATAAAGAAGATGTAGGCCCAACAAATGTAATGTTTCTCCCTAAACTTGCAAGTGTTCTACATAGGTTGAAACCATTTCCACCAGGTTTGAATTCAATATCTGTCTCCACATGATGTGAGCCTTTAAGAGGTAAATCTTCAATTAGCTTTGAAGAGTTTTTTTGAGTAAAAGGACGAATATCTACATCAATAAAAGATAAATCAAAACCAGCATATATTCTGTTATCTTTCATCAATAAATCACTGTCACATCTTGTCTAGAATATCCAATCCCATTACTTCAAACAAACTCTCAAGGCATTTTATTACTGACATCACTAAAAGCATTCTAAAATTCAACATTTCTTTAGTTTCTGCTGCTAGCACTGGACAATTATCGTAGAATTTATGAAAGGCTGAAGCTATTTGAAAAGCAAAATTTGCAATTGAATCTAGTTTAAGTGATTCTGCAGCAGAAATGTATATAGAGGGTAATTCTTCCATAGATTTAATTAATTCCCATTCTTCTTTCTTTTCAGGTATAAAATCTATTTTTTCTAAGTCCATAGAAATCTGTTTAGGTTTAAACCCTTTTTCTTTAGCTTTTTTCAAGATACTTAAAGCTCTTGCATAGGAATATTGTAAAAATGGTCCTGTATTTTCGTTTGGATCTACTGCTTTTTTAATATCAAAAATAACTGCTTTATTTGAATCTATCTTAAGAATATGATACTTTATACTACTAGCTGCTACTTTTTTAGCAATTTCCTTCTGTTCTTCTTGTGTATAATTTCTAGTACTAGTTATCTTTGTTACTTCTTTTTTTGCTGACTCGAACAACTCATCGGGAGTCACATATTCTAGTTCCCTAGCAGCCATTTTTCTACCAACCAAAGTAACATACTCATAATCTATATGGGTTATTTTATCCGCTAAATCTTGGGAAAATATACCATACAAAGCAAGTTTTACTGATAGTTGAGGAAGTTGTTGTTGCTTTCCAATTACGTTATAACAATAATTTGCGTCAAATTTTTCTAGTTTATGTAAATGGTATGCTATATCTCTACATGGATAAAGTGGAATACCTTCTGAATTAACTATAATTATATCGGGAATTTTATAAGTTATACCATATTTTTTCTTAAAACCTAACTGTGTTCCTATTTTATCGTTTTCAAGAAGTCTTGCTTTAGCATCATGTCGAAGAAATTCATTTTTCTCCAATTCTTCCAGAATGTAATTTACTTCCCCTGACCAAGCCACATCAGATTCCCAATCAAAATCATCGTGAATTATATTAAATAACTTTAGAGTCTCAATATGACCATATAGTGTGTTATTTACTACTTCCCTATATTTTTCCTTAATACCCTCGTTCTTGCCTTCTAGATATTTAGTAATAAAATTGTTTGTCATATCATATAGGCTATCAATATTGGATGTAACTAATTTATGTAATTCTGTATAGATAATAGGGATTTTTTCAAGAAGAGAATCTTGAACAAGTTTTAATCTTTCTAGTGTTTCAACTAACTTCTCTTTTATCTCTTTTTCTTTTTCTCCTTGCTTTACAGAAAGTATATATTTCGCTACTTCCTTTTCTTCAAGTCTGTAAAGAGAGATTTTTTGATCTACAGCTATATTACTTGTATTAAGCAAATTCTTAACTTGTTGAATTTCCAACAAAGTATTCATTGTTGCATATATTTGTCCAATCCAAGCATCGATTTTACAATCTGCATGAAAACCATTGGATTTAAGGAGGTGGTAGCCTATTATTAATGGAGCTACTTGTTTTCCTAAATCATTTACATAATACCTAACATTGACTTTTGCTCCTAGCATTTTTAATAATCTTGCAAGAACATCGCCTATTACAGAATTCCTAAAATTCCCAATGTGTAAAGGTGCATTGGGATTGCTTGAAGTATGTTCAACAATTATCTTTTCTGGTTTTTTGATTGTACTATACCCATATAGAGGTTCATTTAAGATAAATTTTATCAAATTAGTCGTGAATATTTCCCTTTCTAGAAATATATTTAGAAAACCACCCTTAATATCTAATTTTTGAATAATTTTTGATTCTGCTAATCTTTTTATTATAATATCGCTTATTTCTTGTGGGCTTTTTCCAATTTCTTTTGCTATTGAGAAAAGTGGAAAACTTATGTCTCCTAAACTTGTATCGTGAGGTTTCGACCAAAGAATTAATTTCTCTACTCCATATTCTTGCTTTAAGATTGCCATAATATCCTGTTGAATCTCAGTATAAAGTCGGGGAATCATTAGTATGTCCTCAGTAATATCTATTTTATTAGGTGATGTTCTACTATTTTTATCTGTCTCAATCATATATTTTTTATTCTTAAATCTTCTTTTTGATATTCTATTTTAAGCAGATATTTTTCCTTTTTTGAACTATAATAATAAATAAATACGAGCTTTTAATAAGTTTTTAATAATTAATATTTATAATTTTACAGAGGAAATATTATGGGAAAATTACCTAGTGTAACATATGCAGAATTTAATGAAATCTTAAATTCAGAAACAAAGTGTATAATTGTAGATTGTTGGGCTCCCTGGTGCGGTCCATGCAGATCAATAGAACCTTACTACGAACTATTATCCGTAGAATACAAGGATAAAATGAGATTCATTAGAATGAATATGGATGAAGACCCTATTTTTGCTCAAAAATTCATGATTTCAAGTCTTCCCACATTTGTGATATTTAAGGATAAGAAACCTTATAGCAATCTAATTGGAGCAGATAGAAAAAAACTTAAAAAATTAATTGATGCAGTTTTAGATAAGAAGTAAATATTGCCATTACATTTTTAGGGAGGATTAATATTCTTTTAGAGTATACTAAAAGTGAGTTTATTGAGTAGTTCGAAAAAGCATATTACGTTTCCATCGCCATTATATGAATATCTTGTCAGAAAAGCTAACGCAGCTTTAGGTGAAAAGTTTATAGAAATTTCTTTTCCTATTATCGAAATAAAATTTCTAGGGTTTAAGAAAAAAGGCACATGGAATACAGTTGACTGGCTCTATGAAGAATTAGGCAAAAGATTACTGCGAATTACACAGAAATACAATATTGAAATAAGTCAATACGGTGGTTTAAGAGATCTAAGGATAGATTATGAAATTAAAAGCACCTTCAGACAGATAATAATAAGCAATTATCATATGTTGCCATTGAAATCTTTTGGTAACATGTTAACTATCATTGTTTGGAGCTATGTTGTTTTTATATTAGGAAAGAAACCAAAAGAGGACGAAACAGCTCAAATGCTTCTGAAGAAGTATACTGATAGTTTAGATCAGTTCAAGACATATTGGAATCGTATGCCAAGAAGAAAAACTCCATTGGATAAAGAACGAATGTGCTATATATGTGGAAAACCTGCATACGCCTTCAATACATGGATATATCGAAAAAAAGATACAAATGAGGAGTGTCAAACGCCTGTCTGTAAAAGGCACAGAGACTCATTGGTCTGAAAAAGTCTAGAAGGTTTTTTATTCGTTAAAAAATCTCTTGTTATAATGTCCTCAGAGTTAAGTCCAGACCAAAAAAAGAATTTGCTAAAAATCATACGAGATATCTCTAAAGAATGTGA
Organism: Candidatus Heimdallarchaeota archaeon; assembly: GCA_023705985.1. Lineage (GTDB taxonomy): Archaea > Asgardarchaeota > Heimdallarchaeia > Heimdallarchaeales > Heimdallarchaeaceae > 18H4-34. The sequence continues at coordinate 4,673 of BPTO01000054.1, forward strand.
TTTAGAAGCCGTAGCTGTTGTTAGTGAGGAAGGGCAAGAAATAGCTTTTTTTTGCTTCTAAAGAGACAGACTCTATAGTTATGTCAGCTCTTGCATCAGCACTAAACGCTACTGGAGAGCAGGCTATTAACCAAGTAAAATTTGGAAAATTAGATCAAGTGATAATAAAAGGTTCGGAAGGGTTTCTACTTTTGCAGAGTGTTGATAGATTTATTCTTTTTGCTGCTTCTAAAGAAATATATTCTTTAGCATTGGCTATGAATGTCTTAAGTAGATATTCTAAGCTAATTTATCAAACACTTGTGTAAGACTTTTCTTCTAAAATTACTTGTTCTTTATCTTCTTTGTTTTTCTTATCCTTCTTCTTTCTGAAACTAAGAAAATAGACAATGCAAGTTATTAATGAAGCTTCAACTATTATTGGTCCCCATGATACTTTCACTATCAATTGAATTGTCCATGATTCGCTTCCATACGGAGATCTGATAGAAAAAACATATTCTCCACCAGGTAGCTCAACTTCAGCTGGCACTACAGAAATAATATATGTTCCATTACCATAATCACTATGGGCTGTATATTTGACAACTACTTCGTCACCTTTTTCAAAAGTTGCATAAAATTCCCATGCACTCAAGGGCTTGTAATCGTTAAAAACAGTGATTTTTGCAGTTATTTCATCTTTTGTGTAATATTCCTCTTCCACACCTTCGTACGTGAAATTCACGTTTGTTATAGTAGATCGATATAGAAGATTATCAAGAAGCATATTATTATGGGCATAATTTAACGCCATTACTCTACTATCATAGTCAGATAGGTATGAAGAATAAGCATAAGGAGAGTTAAGAAACATTTCAATATTGTTAGCAGCTATTACTAATGAGCCATTAGAAGGTTGAGCGCTTAAAATAGTAAATCTATCTTCTACTGTTTGCGCAATTCCTTCCAAATCAATTATCTCAAAAGGTTCTGGGATATAGATTTGGTATATCAAATTAGGTATACTGGTTAGTATTGAATGTGAATATGGGCTTATAGAAAGTAACTGACTTGAAACATTTGCATCTCGATATTCTAATCCAACAGGTTGTAAAAGATCATTTATGGTATTCAAATTGCTTCCTTCTGTTGGAAGTACTAATAACCCACCACCACTATATGTACCGTCGGGAGTAATATAATCTTTCAACACAGCAATATCTTCGCTAGTATAAGTATGATATGAAGTATTCTTGAGATTTATTAGAGCAATCATTTCAAAATCATTTAAATTCATGTTTCTGAATGATTGATGATTAATACTCCGTGTGTTTAAAACTGGAATGAAACCTCTGCTTTGAGTGTAAGCGAGAATATCATATATCGAACCATATGGTGTTATTATAAAATTATCAGCTTCTTCTACAAAATCGAATAACATCCTTCCAGAGCCTTTAACAACTTCAAAATTAACTGCTAAAGTATATACTACCCCATCTACAGTAATAAAGATTAAATCATTATACACAGAACTATAGCAATCTTCTGTAGAAAAGTGTAATTCAATATCGTATTGTTTTTCGTTTAGATTAAGAGGAACATTGCTTAGGGACACTATTTTAGATAATCTAGAACCCATATCAATTTCAAAATCTTCTGAATTTCCATAGCTGATTATATGGAATGTTAAAGTGTGCTGTGTATTTATGTAAAGATACTGTTTAATCAATGGAACTTCAAAAGGCCAAATAGTTACAAGCGGGAGATTCTCTAAAAATAGGGATGCTATCACACTATTAGGTAAACCTGCTCCTTGATATATAACCGATGGTTCAATTTCAATATCACCAACAGGAGAATTAACTTCTATGTTTTGTTTAGTTGCTGATTCTATTAAGGAGCCTTTTATCGTTGATGGTTTTTTTTCTGGAAATTCCTGTTTTAATAATGAACATAACCCTGATACTACAGCTGTCGCATAACTTGTTCCTGAGACTATTTTTGAAGAACCAACTGTTGTTGAAGTTGTGTTAATCATAACTCCGGGAGCTACAAGATCTGGTTTTAGCCAAGTTTTATCATATATTGCAGAATCATATAAATATTGCAATGTGCTTTCATTCAAGTTTACCGCAACAGGACCAGCACTACTATGTTCAAATAATATACCATTACTATCAACAGCTCCTACTGCAATTCCTTGAGTTGCTATTCCAGGGCTTAAAACCGTAAATAGGTCATTATACCCAAAATCTTCAGTATCTCGAGCATTTCCAGCTGCTACACAAACAATCACTCCAGAATCTACAGCTGTATTAACAGCTTCAACTTCTGGTGCTTCCAAACTTGATACAGGGCGACCAACTGATAAATTTATAATATCAGCATCATTTTCAATAGCCCAATCTAGTGCTTCTATCATACCTTCAACAGTACCTGATCCATAGGAATCAATAATTTTACCTATTAGAAAAAGAGAATTGGGGGCAACACCTCGCATATAACCATAGTGTCCATTACTTCCAATAATCCCACCAATGTATGTCCCATGACCATAATCATCATCAACATATGAAGAATTTTCTATGAAGTTCCAAGAACTGATAATCCTACTTTCTCCGTCCATTGTATGTGATAAAGCTGGATGATCAAGCTTTAAACCACTGTCAAGAATGGCGATTTTTATATCATCACCATAATAATCTTTCATCCACATATATTGAGCATTGATTTGATCTGTGAAATTGCATACAGTTCGACTAGTGTCTATTTCCCCAGATATATAATTATCATCAAGAGCATAAATGTTAGAATTCTTCCAAATAGAAGCGATTTTTTGCTCTTCAACCAGTCGAATCATATCATATTTAGAAAGTGTAACAGCTATACCACTGTAGGATAAAAATGACCTAACGTTTTTCCCAATATGCACTAAATCGTTAATAGTGTATAATGAAGATAGTTCTACAAAAATCCTAAATTCCTCGATAATACTTGCGCCTTCAATTTCGTTTAAGAAAGATTCCTCCTTTATCACTTGCTCAAATTCTAAGATTTCATTCTTTTCAGAATGGGGAGTATTTGTATATGCAAATGAACCATATGAAAAGAAACAACAACCTATAAGCACTAAACAATATAAGATTTTTAAAGAACGATTAATTGAATACACGAAAATAATGTTCGAACAATAATATAAAAATTTAGGGGGAGTAAAACACTTTCTATAATATAAAGATCACTAGTTTGTAAAGATCTGTTCTACAATAGTACCAAGTGTATCATGAGCGGAAATATCCAACCCTATACCTAAATTAATTGAATGGGTAAGAATCTCATGCATCTTAATATCATCCTTTAATCGATTACAGAAAGATAGAACTTTTTTCATAGCAGAATAAGATGGTCCTTTGAAGACATAACAAATCAAAAAAGGGGAAGATACATGAAGAATTAAGATAAATTCGCCCATCATAACTCGTTCGAGAGGTCGAGAAAAAATTTCATTACTAAATCCTCGCATAGCTGTTAGAAGCCCCCCTAACAACTGTTCTTCGACTTCTATTAGTGACTTAAAAGACTTGGAAAATACGCTCAAACCACTTTTTTCTGCGATCAATAAGAATTGCACAGGCTCTTCATCATCTGATTGTGGAAGTTTAATCTCTCTTTGTTTAAGGATATTATCTGTTAGTTCATTTATCCCTGTTTCCTGTAATCTTTCTGTCAACGAGATATCCTTTTGTTCTAATTTTTCCCACTTATCTAATTGACCCAGAAGTGAATCATATTCTGCTGAAATCTTTCTTGCCAATCTGTGCAAACCCTTTTCATCGGCGATAAGTTGAGCTTGAGTTAATTTTCTCCGAGCTTCCTGTGTATCGAACTTTAATAGAGCTAAACGTGATTGTAACCAATAAACCTCAGCATGTAAAGCATGATTTTTTTCCTTTTCCGCGAGTGCAAATAGTTTATCAAGTAATTGATGTATTTCTTCTAGTAATTCTTCCTCACCACTAAGTTGTAAATCTTCTATCAGCAAATCACAGAGAAGAAGTGATGCTTTAACAGTCGTTTGATGCACTAAAATTTCTTCATCTACAATCTCTTTAAGTAACTCTTCTGCTTGTGCTCTATTTTTCGCTCGTTTGCTGGTTTTTAACACCAACGCTTGAGAATAACGATAATTGAGACTAATATTTATGTTCTTGTCTTTTTCATATATTTGTTGAAGCTGTTTTAGTAATTTATTTGCTTCATCAAATTCCTTCTTATCAATAGCAACAGAAATAAGAAGAGAAAAGGTTGCAGATTTGTGTATCTCATTTCCTATTTCTTCTTGAATCTCTAAACTCTGTTCATAATAGGAGGATGCTAGATCGAATTTTCCCCTCTGCTGAAAGACATTTCCTGTAGCTGATAAAGAGTGAGCAACTTCTTGCTTGTTCCCTATCTCCTTAAAGATTTTGTGAGATTGCTTATAGTAGTCTAAAACTTTGTCGAGTTCGCCTCTGTAAAGGTGAATTCCGGCACTATTATTGAGAATTTGCGCCACACCTTTTCTGTCCCCAAACTCCTCATATAATTTTTTGGATTGTTTATAATATTCTAAAGCTTTGTCAAGTTCCCCTTTTCTGAAATAAATAATCGCGATATTAGAGAGAAGAATAGCTATAGATCCTTTGCCCCCTATTTCTTCATAAATTTTGAGACTCTTCTCATAGTAGTCCAATGCTTTGTCATCCTCCACTTTCCCAGCATGAATTACCCCAAAACTCATGAGAGAATGAGCAATATCTCGCATATTACCTATTTTCTGGCGTATTTTGAAGCTTTTCTCAAAATAATCCAAAGCTTGTTCTAATTCCCCTTTACTCCATAAAACGTGTCCAATTCTAAGTAAAGAATTAGCAATTTTTTGCTTATTACCTATTTTCTGGCGTATTTTGAAAGATCGGAAGAGCGTCGTGTAGGGAAAGAGTGTAGATCTCGGTGGTC
>BPTO01000055.1 GCA_023705985.1 Candidatus Heimdallarchaeota archaeon
CATTCGAATCGAAACATTTCGAGTGCTAGTAAATATTTGAAAAATTCTTTTTTTAGTAAATCAGAAATTAGAAAATCTGATGTTATTAGCTCTTCTAACTCACATATGGGGTTCCCTATACAGATAAGTTTAAGAGAAATAAATAAACTGGTAAAACAATGTCACATAAGGTATGCTTTAGTATTTTTGATGACACTGTAGGAACTAAGGTTCTTTATTATCAAGATTTAACAGAAGAAGAATCTCAGAAAGTTTCGATTCGAATGTTGATGGGTGCTGCTGCAACGGATATTCTTCGAGAAGCCAGTGCTGTAATGCCATTACATGATCTGGGTGGAGTTTCATATTCATTCTTTTTTGGTATTCCTTCTAAAAGCAAAAGATCACCAATAACAATGGCTTGTTTAACTTTCATTCTTCCCGAACAGATGCAATCACAACTATATACAAAGGTCCCAGTATTCAATTATCACAGTTCAAATACAGCAAAGCAAGTTTCAGGTTTAATTTTGTATGAACCTGGTTATGAACTAGATGAAAATATGAAAGGAAGAATTTTCAATTGGGCTAAAAATTTAGCTTCTGTACTTGAAACCTCACAAGAAGGGGTTACAGGAGCTCAGTCAATCGATATTGATCGTTCGGCGGCTGCACCATATTTCTTCATGCGATTAGTTAACAAAGGGGAGGAAAGAGTAGTTTATGCTTTACTTGTAGGAAAGCCCATAGTTGTTGTATGTTCAAAAGAGATGGTTAAACCATTCCTTTCATCGATGCAATCATTTCAACCAAGAAGGGAATTGCTAGTTTCTCTGTACCCAACAAATTACGTCCCTCCCAATCAGTTTGATGTATTGTTTGCAACACCAGATTTACTTTCAAACTATCCCGATAATGTTATTGTAGATCTAACCACAGGATCAGCTATAAATGGTCTGGAAAGTGATTTTAGTAAAGAAATGCTAGAAAAATTGCAAACAGATGCTGAAAGTGGAGGACTTAATTACAAACAATATATCGATGCAGCTTTAAGAAAAATAGAAGAAGAAGTCGTAAAAATAATCCGTTATTCAGGTACAAGTATGATCTCTCAATATTATGCTCTCACTACAAATCCTAAACAACAATTCGAAACGTTAACTGATTCTGAAAAGGACATATCTTTCCAAATTGCATTATTAAGGTATCCTGAATACAGCAATAGCATCGATAAGTTATATCTTGAAGTAACGGGTAAAAAAAGAAAATTTGAAGTATAAGATGTTTTTATTTACCTTTTCCTGTTTTTTATCATTAAACATGATACAGATTAACTGGAGCACAACCAGCTATATCTTTATTTTCTAAAAAAAGAGAAGTGATAACCATAATAGTAATATTCTAAGATTGTAAATAGATAATAATGAACGTCGATTCTATTGTTCGGAAGGTAGCTAAATCAAATCTCAAAATAACCTCACTTGTTGGGTCTGGAATCTCAAAAGCTTCTGGAATGCCGACGTTTAGAGGTGAAGATGGTATGTGGAACAATTATAAAGCTCAAGATTTAGCAACCCCTTTTGCATTTCAGAAAAATCCAATACTTGTATGGGATTGGTATAGGGCTAGAATGCGAATTTTGCTTAAAGCAAAGCCCAATCCTGCTCATCAAGCACTTACCGAATTAGAAGCGAAGGGGATAGGAATCGGAGTAGTTACACAGAACGTTGATGGGCTACATGAGATTGCTGGTACACAAAATATTGTAGAAGTTCATGGAAGAATACGCTATGCAAGATGCATCTCATGTAATCACTACGAAAGATGGGACAATAGTGAATTTGCAGAAAATGTTGGAGAACTACCTTATTGTTCTGAATGTAAAATCAACTTATTAAGACCAGATGTTGTGTGGTTCCATGAAACCTTAGACCCCGATAAGTGGACCAAGGCTCAGAATTATATCGAACAGACTAATTTACTGTTTGTGATTGGTACATCAGGAGTCGTTTATCCTGTTGCTTCATTACCACAAGTTGCTAAACAGATGGGAGCAATAGTTGTTGAGTTTAATATAGAGGAAACACCTATATCATCGATTAGTGATTACTCAATTATTGGACCTTGTGAGAAAACATTACCAGAGTTCATTGGAAAGCTATTTGAAGAAATGGGAATATAGTGATTAACATGTCAGAAAATGATAAAATCCAAAGAGTGGAAATTGTTGTTACAGGTATTGTGCAAGGAGTTTGTTTTAGGGCTGAAACTCGTGATTTTGCATATACGATTGGAGTGGGAGGAACAGTCCGAAATCTACCCAATGGGTCAGTTGAAATTACTGCAGAAGGAGACAAGGAAAATCTGGAGAAACTAATAAAATATGCTAGAAAAGATCCTTCATCAGCGCAAGTATACAATATAAGTGTTAAGTGGGAAAAGCCAAAAAAAGATTTTTCGCAATTTAGAATTGTTTATTAATAAAAATTAGTTTCCTTCTCTTAGATTAGAGCACTTTTCAGGTTGAAAAAGATGGTTGACAAATTGCATAAAATGATAAGAAAAAAAATTAACGAACTTGGAATTGAAAACACTGAGTTAGTTCACTTTGGATCAATAGCTTCTTTACCTACAATCTTTGGAGAGTTTCAAATTATCGGTATCTATAGTTACAGAGACATGAAAGAGCATACTGTCATAATAAAAGGAAATCCCATCAACCAAGAAAATGTTCCATTAAGAATACATTCTGAATGTTTAACAGGGGACGCATTTACTTCCCTGCGCTGTGATTGTAGACAACAACTTGAGCATGCTTTAAATTACATTCAAAACAACAATTTAGGTGTTTTAGTTTATTTACGACAAGAGGGTAGAGGTATTGGCTTGTTTAACAAACTTAAAGCTTACACGCTTCAAGAATTAGGTTATGATACTTATGAAGCTAATAAGTTATTAGGTTTTCAAGATGATGAAAGATCTTATCTAATTGCAATAGATATAATTAAAGCTCTGAAGCTAAAATCAATTAAACTACTAACTAATAACCCAGATAAAGTATCAGAACTCTGTAATAGTGGAGTAGATGTTACGGAAAGAATTCCTATTATCATTGAAGCAAACGAATATAATCGAAAATACTTAGACACGAAATTTGAACAAGGACATATAAAAGAAAAAGGAACTTTTTATTGTCAAAATGACAATTGAAAATAGAAAAATAAAAAAAATACTCTACTCTTTTGACGAAGTAGAATCTTCTTTTTTACCGTCTTCAGAGGAAACAGAATCTTCCTTTTTACCGTCTTCAGAGGAAACAGAATCTTCCTTTTTACCGTCTTCAGAGGAAACAGAATCTTCCTTTTTACCATCTTCAGAGGAAACAGAATCTTCCTTTTTACTGTCTTCAGAGGAAACAGAATCTTCTTTCTCTTTCTCTTTAGATAACATCTCTTCAAGTTTCTTTCTATCTTCTTCTGATAAGGCATCCATAGCTTCCTGACTTCTTTTGTACATATTTGCCATAATGAGACTATTCAATATTGGAAGAATTGAACTTGACAATATCTGTGAATTATTATGGTTTTTAGCTTTATCTCTCATCTGCAATAATAATTCCTTAGTCATTGTTCCCTTTCCTATTCCAGGACATTCTCTGTCTACTAAAAAGAATTTTTCACCATTGAATCCCAATGGATAAGCGTCACAGTGAATCGGTAAACTAGAGTATAGATTGCATATCTTATTTTCATAATCATATAAGGGGCAACCTGAAGGGTTAGGGTCATCACCTTCAATAGACGGTCGTTGAATAACAATTTTAACATTAAATGGAGGTTCTTCTCGCATTTGTAGGAAGGGTAAAACATAGTTTAAAGACCCATCATTAATCCATCTTTCAAGATCTTTCAAGTAAATGGGTATTTCAGTCCATTTTTCACAACATTCTCCACATTTAGTACAATTAAAAACAAATCTTTCAGGCTTTTTTTTCTCTTCGTCAGCAGACTTTTCTTCGTCAGCAGTCTTCTCTTCGTCAATAGTCTTCTCTTCGTCAGCAGACTTTTCTTCGTCAGCAGTCTTCTCTTCGTCAGTAGTCTTCTCTTCGTCAGTAGTCTTCTCTATTTCTTCTTTCTTGATGTTCTCTTTATTTGATGAATTCATACTAATCGAAGTGAAAAAGAATGAATAAGAAATAAACCTTTTCGATAGTGACACACTTATTGAATCATATAAATAATTACAAGGTTGAGAAGTAAAACTAGTTTTTAAGTGACTACTTGGTTATTTTCAGTCGTATATTTCTCTTTTTATAGTTTCGAATATACCATCAATAGTTTCAAACATTTGTTCAGTTTCGTCAATAGCGGAAATAGCATCCCAGTAATGACCAGAATTAGGAAATCTTTCCTTCAGATGATTCCAAACTGCTGAATAATTTTCTCTTATGATTTGATCAGCTATGCCTTTATTATACTCTAGAAGATCAATTTTGTTTACAAGAAGGAAGAAGATGGCTTTTACTTTACGTGCTTTTCTTTCTGCTTTTACTATATCCTCATCTAATGTCATAAGAAAATAATTTGAAACTTGTGTCAGAGCATCGGTTTGTACCTTGTGATCCTGTTTTGGATCAATCATGAAAATAATACCATTCGTTTTGTAATCAATAAGCGCTTTCTTCCAATAGGGCCAAAGACTCATGTCTCCTGGACAATCTACAGCTCTTACACGATAGCTACGATGACGTTCTATACTGAAAGTAGATTTGAAAGACTGGCTCTTCAATTTAATTTTCTTCTCATGTATTTCGATTTGAGTAGTAGGACTGATATCTTCAACATTTTCCCCCTTAAGGCGTTTAATTAAAGTTGTTTTCCCTACTCCACTGTTTCCAAGAATAGTTATTGATAAATCCCTTGTTAACATATCATTCTTTATTATGTTGAAAGCGTATTTCAATTTTTTCCCTAAAAAAGTATTTTTCATAAAACCCATTAATATGGTTTTTTTGGTTTTAAAAACAAACTATTATCGTTTTGAGGTAATTTAGAGCCATTTTCACTTTGTTTCAGTCCAAATTCTAATAATTAAACGTCTGACTCTAAAATTTCATTTGTTTTGAGCTATTAAATGAAAATACTGTCATAAGTTCGTTTATATTAATAATTAAGGTTAAAAATAAAACTTTATATAATTAGAAATTTGCCCGCGGACATCATTAGAGAACGGTATATTCAATGAAATCGTCACTTGAAAGGCGAAGAAAAAAACCGGAATGGCCGGCTTTTACAAATATAGATGAATACAAGACCACATCATCACAAGTCTACATTATAAAAGAAAGATGTAAAGAATGTGAATGGTGCATTATCTATTGCCCAGAACAGATTCTAGAAAAATCTGATGAGATCAATGCGAAAGGTTATCACCATCCTAAATTGATAGATGGCAAGAGTTTTGAAGATTGTGCTGAATGTCACTTCTGTGAACTTATTTGTCCTGAGTTTGCGATTTATGTTGTAAAACAAGATGATGAAAGAGGTAATAATGATGAGTGATGGAAATTTAGACTTACCAGAAATATTAACCGGAGAACACTTTACAACAGGTAATCATGCTACCGCTGAAGGAGCACTTGCTGTAGGTTGTAAGTTCTTTGGTGGGTACCCTATTACACCCAGTTCTGAAATTGCAGAACATATGGCACTACGTTTACCAAGAGTAAATGGACACTTCGTTCAATTTGAAGACGAGCTAGCTTCAATTATTGGTATTTTGGGTGCAAGGTGGGGAGGATACAAGAGTATGACCGCAACATCAGGACCAGGATATTCCCTAATGGTTGAGAATATAGGTCTTGGTATGATGACTGAAACCCCATGCGTAATTATAAATGTTCAAAGAGGAGGTCCATCAACAGGTCTACCAACATTAGTGGGACAACAAGATATTATGCAAACAAAATGGGGTGCTCATGGTGATTTCGAGCCAATTGTATTATGCCCCAGCAGTGTTCAAGAGTGTTTTGAATTAGCTGTTCAAGCCTTTAACTACGCCGAACAATATAGATTACCAGTTACAGTTTTGATGGACGAAATATTGGGTCATATGAGTGAAAAATTAATCATCCCAGATAGAAGTAAAATTAAAAGAGTAAATACAAAAAAACCCAATGTTCCTCCTGAGGAATATTTACCTTACAAACCTGATAAAGATCTAGTTCCTCCTATGGCTATAGCAGGAGATGGGTACAATATTATGGTTACAGGATTAACTCATGATGAGAGAGGATACCCTGTACTTAATGTTGAAACTCAAGAAAAATTAGTAAGAAGAATTAATGACAAAATCAGGAAAAACAAGGATAAAATCATTATTTTAGAAGAATACATGCTCGATGATGCAGAAATAGCTATACTTTCATTTGGTTCTGTTGCAAGAGCAGCAAAAGGAGCAGTGAATAGAGCAAGAGAGAAAGGAATCAAAGCTGGATTACTAAGACTAGTAACTATTTGGCCATTCCCAGATGAAAGAATTGAAGCATTAGCAAATCAAGTTAAAACAATACTTGTTCCTGAAATTAACTATGGACAGATAACAAGGGAAGTTGAGAGAACAACTCATGGCAAAACCAATGTTAAGGGTTTATTCAAAATGGGAGCAATTCATAACCCACAAGAAATTCTAAGTGAAATTGAGAAGTGTACATAATGGTAGAAGAAGATAGAGAACTAATAGAATCACATGAACATCCTCTAGATGGATATCTAAGAGAGGGTAGAATTCCACATATTTTCTGCCCAGGATGCAGTTTGGGCTCAATTACTAACGTTATAATTGAAGCTATAATTGAAGCAGGTCTTGATCCAAAAAAAATTTCTGTTGTTTCCGGTATTGGATGTACAGGAAGGATTTCTGGATACCTAAATTATGACAGTTTTCACACTACTCATGGGAGGTCAATTCCATTCGCAATAGGGTTGAGTATTACAGACCCTGAACGTAAGGTTATAGTTATCTCTGGTGATGGCGACTTGTTTGCAATAGGAGCTTCACACTTTATTCATGCTGCTAGAAGAAATGCAGATATAACAGTAATATGTGTAAATAATTTCAACTATGGTATGACAGGAGGACAAGTAGGGCCAACATCATATATGGGACAGGTTCAAACTACAGCTCCTTATGGTTTCAATGAGGAATCATTCAATCTCCCTCATTTAGCTACAACTTGCGGAGCAGTATATGTTGCTAGATGGACTGCACTAGATGTAAGAAGAATAAAAGACTCTTTTGTTGAAGCCTTTAAAAAGAAAGGATTTTCTTTTGTTGAAGTCTTGGGCAGTTGTCCAACTACTTTTGGTCGACGAAATCAACTAGCTGAAGGTAAAAAAATACTACAGCATTTTGCAGATCATACTGTTCTCAAACATGACGTTGACCCTAAAGAAACTAAAATAGAAAAAAATGGACCTTTAATAGTTGGAAAATTTGTTGACATCGAAGATAAACCTACTCTAACAGACAATTTGTTAGCTATACAACGCATAAGTCAAGCTTCTGATAAAAAGAGTTGATAAAAATGGGTAGAATCGAAATACGTTTTGCAGGTTTTGGAGGGCAAGGAATAGGTCTACTAGGGAGACTATTAGGGGAAGCTGTTTCATTATATGAGGAAGGAAAGAATTCCGTTATGACTCAAAGTTATGGTCCTGAGAGTAGAGGAGGAGCAAGCAGTACAGATGTTGTAATCGATACTATAGAAATTGATTATCCAAAGGCAACAGAATTAGATTATTTTGTTGTTCTATCAGAAGAAGCTTATCAAAAGTACATACCAAAACTAAAGAAGGGTGGTATTCTTTTTGTAGAAGAAGATCTAGTTACTCTAGACGACCAAGCTAATAAAGCTAAGAAAATTTTCAAAATCCCTGCTACAAAAATTGCTGAAACGCTTGGTAGTAGACTCTTTGCCAATATTGCCATGTTAGGTTTTGTTTGTGCAAATACAGAAGGAATTGTCTCTGAAGAAGCCTTAACACAAGTGATGAAAGAAAAAATTAAAGCTAAATATGTGGAAAAGAATCTCATTGCTTTTCAAAAAGGGAAAGAATACAAACAAGAATGAAGGAAAAGAAAATGGAAGAATTTGAACCAAACATTATTGGTTTTTTGTGTAACTGGTGTTCTTATGCTGGAGCAGACCTAGCGGGAACAAGTAGAATTCAATATCCACCAAATGTAAAAATAATAAAAGTCATGTGTTCAGGGAGAATTAATCCAATGTATGTAGTGAATGCACTTCAGCAAGGAGCTGATGGTGTATTAATAGGTGGATGTCATCCAGGTGACTGTCATTACAGTCGAGGTAATTACTTGGCTAGAAGAAGAATAGCTGTGATGAAGAGATTATTAGAGTACATTGGTATTGAACCGGAAAGGGTCAGAATGACCTGGGTGTCAGCAGCAGAAGGGAGAAAATTTGCTGAAGTAGTGGAAGAAGTTACAGAAGACATCAAGAAAATAGGGCCCATGAAAAAGATAAGGAGGGAAAATGTATGGTAGATCTGAAAAATCTTATCGAAATCACGAAAAAAATTATTTCTAGAGAAGATGTCAAATATATTGTAGGTTATAAAAAAGGAACATATGGATTTCAAATAATGCCAGCTTTTGCTTATACTCCCGAAGATGCAGAAGAGTTCATTTATTCTCCTCTATGTTCAAAAAATTTAGCTGTTTATACTATTTTAGAAGAAAAATTACCACTGAAAAGAGGAGAAGAAGAAGATAAAAGAAAAATAGGTGTTGTTGTAAAAGGCTGTGATTCAAGAGCAGTTGTACAAATTATTCAAGAAAAAGGATTGAAAAGAGAAGATTTAGTTTTAATTGGAATACCTTGCAGAGGTGTTATCGAACCGAAAAAGATTGAAAAAATGTTCCCAAATCAAACTGATCTTATTGAAGTAATTGAAAATGATAATAGTGAATATATCATAAATATTGGTGGAAAAACCCACAAAGTTCCCAAAAACGAATTACTATCTGATGTTTGTAAAAGCTGCGAATTTCCCAACCCCCCACTTTATGATGTTCTACTAGGAGAGGAAGTAGAAATTACAGAAACAGAGGAATTTAGTAAAATAAACGAGTTGGATGAAAAACCAACAGAAGATAAATGGGAATACTGGAAAGAGCACTTTGAGAGATGCATACGCTGCTATGCTTGCAGAGAAGCATGTCCTCTATGTTATTGTAAGGAATGTATGGCTGATACACTAAATCCGCAATGGATTAGACGATCAGTGAATCTATCAGAAAATACAGCTTGGAATATAATGAGAGCATATCATCTCGCTGGAAGGTGTATAAGCTGCGGAGAATGCGAAAGAGTATGTCCAGTAAATATTCCTTTAATGGAACTCAACAAGAAAATCGAGAGAGATGTAAAGAAGATGTTTGACTACACATCAGGATTAGATGAGGAAGAAAAACCACTATTTGGGATGTTCAAACCTGATGATCCTGAGGATTTTATTCTATAAGGTGATGAAATGGAAAATCTTGTATTGTCTAAGGAAAAATTACCTGAAATGCTTACAGAAATAGCATCAAAATATGCTTTGTTTGGACCTATAGAAGAGAATGGATTCACTTCATTTAAACATATAAACAATTCACAAGAAATCAACCTCGATTATTTACTCACTAGAATATCTCCAAAGTCCCTAATTTTCCAACAAACGGAAACTCTCTTCACTTTTAATAAAGGTAAAGAAGTCAAAGTAAACACACCAAAAACTGACGAAGCAAAGAGAGTTATTTTTGGAATAAGACCTTGTGATGCTAGAGGTTATAGCATATTAGATCCCGTTTTCGAAGGAAAAAAGGAAGGAGATTACAAAGATCCATTTTATACTAAGAAAAGAAATAGAAGTACATTAATTGGTTTGAGTTGTAATAAACCAGATTTAAATTGTTTTTGTACATCATTTGATGATAGTCCTGCTTCTGCGAAAAATGTTGATATTCTATTCACAGATATTGGTGAAAAGTACTTTGTTGACATTGTTACAGAAAAAGGGAAAGAACTAATTGAAAACTTAAGTAAACTTTTTTCAAAAGCTTCTGAAGAAAACAGAGAAGTAAGGGAAAAAGTAGAACAAGATGCAATAAATGCAATTACACGTCATATGAATACTGAGGGAGTCGTAAAAAAGTTAGATAAAATGTTTAATCATGATCTCTGGCAAAAAACAGCAATGAGATGTGTAGGATGTGGAATTTGCACGTTTTTATGCCCTACTTGTCATTGTTTTGATATGCAAGATGAAGCAATCCTAAAAGAAGGTGCCCGAATTCGTGTGTGGGATTCGTGTATGTACCCAGAATACACTATGCATGCATCAGGACACAATCCAAGACCAGCAAGGATGAACAGAGTAAGAAATAGAATTTATCACAAGTTTAGTTACTTTCCAAAAAATGACAAAATCTTCGCATGTACTGGTTGTGGAAGATGTATAGACTATTGCCCTGTTAATATTGATATCATCGACATAATTGCTAAAGTTAAGGAGGCAAAAACATGACAAAAAACCCATATCAACCAATGTTAGCCACGGTAATAGCCATTAAAGAAGAAGTAGGCGGAAACCGGGCTATTAAAACATTTAAACTTGAGTTTCAAGATGAAAAGGTTAAAGAGAATTTCAACTTCTTACCTGGTCAAACCATTATGATAAGCCTATTTGGAATAGGGGAGAGCATGTTTGCTATTTCCTCATCTCCTACTGAAAAGAGATATATTGAAGTAAGTGTGATGAAACTTGGTAAAGTTACAAATGCTCTACATGAAATGAGTGTGGGAGATACGGTAGGAGCAAGAGGACCTTATGGAAATCATTTTGATATAGAAGGTTGGAAGAAAAAGAACCTACTCTTTATAGGGGGTGGAATAGGTCAAGCTCCTCTTCGTTCCTTGTTAAATTATTGTTTAGATAATCGAAATGAGTATGACAATTTAGAAGTAATCTATGGTGCTCGAACATCAGAAGATATTTGTTTTAAAGAAAAATTCGACGAGATGCAAAAACAGCAAGATGTTGATGTTCATCTTTCTATAGATGTACAAGAAGAAGGATGGAATCATTTTGTAGGTTTCGTTCCTGCGAATTTACAAAGACTTAATCCTTCACCAGAGAATACTATTGCAATTACTTGTGGTCCTCCAATTATGATTAAATTTGTTATTCAAAATCTGTTAGAACTAGGTTTCAAAGAAAATCAAATTTACACAACTTTAGAAATGAGAATGAAGTGCGGAATTGGAATCTGTGGCAGGTGTAATATTGGCAACGTCTATGTCTGCAAAGATGGTCCAGTTTTCTCATATGATCAACTAAAAGATCTTGAAGGAGATATGTAGAGGCGTGAGAAAAAAATGAAAATTGGTGTTTACGTTTGTGAGTGTGGCAGTAACATTGCAAGTACTGTTGATGTTGATAAAATTGTAGAAGAAGCAAAAGATCTACCAAATGTTGCTGTTAGTCGAGTTTACAAATATATGTGTTCAGATCCCGGACAAGAACTAATTAAGAACGATATAGATGAATATAATTTGGATAAAATAGTTGTAGCGGCATGTTCTCCTCGCATGCATGAAGCAACTTTTAGATCTGTCTTAGAAGATAAGGGGTTAAACCCCTATGTTCTGGAGATTGTTAATATTAGAGAACATGTTTCATGGGTTAATTCTGATAAAGATAAGGGGACAGAAAAATCTATGGCACTTTTGACAGGAGCAGTGTATCGTTCTGCTTTAATGAAACCTTTAGAAAGGAAAAAAGTAGGTGTTATACACACAGCTCTTGTCATAGGAGGAGGAATTGCTGGCATTCAAGCAGCTTTGGATATAGCCAGTATGGGATATAAAACCACACTAGTTGAAAAAACATCATCTATTGGTGGAAAAATGTCTCAGCTTGATAAGACATTTCCAACTCTAGATTGCTCACAATGCATATTAAGCCCCAAAATGGTTGAAGTGAATCGTCATCCTAACATTAAGTTACTTTCATTAAGTGAAGTAGTAGCAGTTGACGGTTATGTAGGGAATTTTAAAGTAAAAATCAAGAGAAATCCACGTTATGTTATAGAGGATAAATGCACTCTCTGTGGTGATTGTTTGCCTGTTTGTCCTGTCATAGCTCATGATGAATACAACCAAGGTTTTTCACCCAGAAAAGCAATTTATATCTCGTATCCTCAAGCAATACCAGCTTCTTTTATTATTGATCCTGATGATTGTTTAGGAATCAATCCGTTGATTTGCACAAAATGCAAAGAAGTATGCGGACCTGAGGCAATAGATTTTGATATGCAACCAGAAATAATAGAGAAAGAATTTGGAGCAATTGTAGTAGCAACAGGTTATGCACCCTATCCAATTGAAAATATTGGAGAGTACGGATATGGAACAATTCATGATGTAATCTCTGGTCTAGATTATGAAAGAATAGTATCAGCTAGTGGACCAACGGAAGGTAAAATTTTAAGACCATCTGATGGAAAAATCCCTGAAACAGTTGTGTTTATTCACTGTGCTGGATCACGTGATCCCTCTAAACATCTTCCATATTGTTCGAAGATCTGTTGTATGTATTCAACAAAACATGCGTTGCAATATAAACACGTTGTACACAATGGAACAGCTATCAACTTCTATATTGATATCAGAACAGCAGGAAAAGACTATGAAGAATTCTACCAGAGAGCTGCTGAAGAAGATAAAGTAATTTATATAAGAGGAAAAGTCTCTGAAGTTTTAGAAGATGGGGATCAAATATTGATAAAGGGAGTTGATACTCTCTCAGGTGAAACAGTAGAACTCCACGCAGACATGGTAGTTTTAGCTACTGGTATAACACCTAGTGAAGGAACTAAAGAAATGGCTAGTTTGATGAACCTAGCAGTGGATATAAATGGTTTCATAAGAGAAGCTCATCCAAAATTGAAACCTGTAGACACAGCTATTGCAGGTATATTTATTGCAGGAACAGCTACTGGTCCAAAAGATATTCCTGACACAGTTTCACAAGCAAGTGGAGCTGCATCAAAAGCGTGTGGCATATTATCACAAGATGAACTAGAGATAGAAGCAACAGTTGCTATAGTTGATGACTCATTATGTCTCGAGGTTGTGGCATGTGTGCTGAAGCGTGCCCATATAGCGCTATTGAGATGCAAGTAATAAACCAGTACGGTCATTCTACTAGAATTGCTTATGTAAATGAAGCGATGTGTAAAGGCTGTGGAAGCTGTGCAGCAGCATGTTTGAACGGAGCTATTAACCAACTTGGTTATACAGACAGTCAAATCCTTGCACTGATAAGTGCATTAGGAGGAGATTAAAGGTTAAGGAGATAAAGCAAATGTCTTATGGATATATAAAAATTGGATCGGAAGAGAAAGCATTCATCGCAAAAGTCGAGGAGATTTCAGGTCAAAACGTTTATAGCTGTTATCAATGTGGTAAATGTTCTGCTGGCTGTGCTTTCAGTTATAAAATGGATAAAACTGTAAATCAATTCATTCATCTAATTCAGCTAGGACAAAAGGAGAGAACATTGGATGCTAATACCCATTGGATTTGTGCTAGTTGCTTTACTTGCACTGTCCGTTGTCCCAGAGAAATTGATGTAGCGGCCCTTATGGAAGCTGTTCGAGAAATTAGTCTCAGAGAAAATCCAGAGAAAGTACGAATAGCTGATCTTCCAAAAGAATCCTTAGAAAAACTCCCAAATATCGCTTTAGTAAGCAATTTTCGTAAAAAAACAGGATGAAGAGACAAATGGTTCAATATTCATATTTCCCAGGTTGTAATTTAAAGACAAACGCTAAAGGCTTTGAGAAATCAGCCTTAGCAGTCTCTAAACAATTGGATGCAGAATTAGTTGAGATGCCTAATTGGAACTGCTGTGGAACAGTGCATACATTGGCCTCAGATAATCTAATGAAAAGGATAGCACCTACAAGAATTCTATCAAGATCATCAAAACACGTTGAAATACTAGAAAATTCTCCAAAAGAGGTTGTTACTCTTTGTTCAATGTGTAATTCTACGTTAAAAGTTGTTAACAAAGATATCAAAAATGATGAGAGTAAACTTGAACCAATCAACTTCCAACTTGAAGTCGATGAGGAAGAATACCAGAAGGATATGGAAGTAAAACATTTTCTTGAAATTCTCAGAGATAGTGTTGGATATGAAAAAATAGAAAAAAGTGTTAAAAAACCACTTAAAGGGTTAAAGGTTTTTTGTTATTACGGTTGCATGTTGCTACATCCAGATGAAGCAAAAATTGATGATGAAGAGATGCCAGCCGTTCTTGAAGATCTTTCCGAATCTCTTGGAGCTGAGATTATTTTCTCTCCACTCTTCAAACATTGTTGTGGTTCATATCATATTGTAGACCAAGAAGATATAGTCAACACTCAAGTACAGAAAATAATCCAATCAGCAAAACAAAATGGTGCAAATGCAGTTGTTGTTGCATGTCCATTGTGTGCCTATAATTTAGATGCTCAACAAAAATCAATGGAAAAACAAGGTCTAGATAAAGAATTGCTCCCTATATTCTATTTTACCCAATTAATGGCTATAGCAATGGGAGAAGCAAGTAATATTAATCATTTTGAAGAACATCATATTAATCCAGAAAAATTATTAAAAAAATTAAAACTAATATAGAGGGTTAAAAAATGTCAAAAGCTAAAGCGAACTCAAAACCAAAGGATAATGTCTCCCCAACAGTAAGAATATACATAATGGGAGAAGCAAAGGATGTTCCAGCTTCCTTAACTATAATGAAAGCTATTGAATATGCAGGTTACAAATTAACAAGAGGAGCAGGGTGTCGAGCTGGTTTCTGTGGAGCATGTGCGACAATATATAGGAAAGAAGGTGATTATCGGATTTATACAGCTCTAGCTTGTCAAACGATGGTAGAAGATGGGATGTATTTAACGCAATTACCCTTTGTTCCTGCTGAAAAGGCAAAATACAATATCAAGGATTTATCTCCATCAGCTGAAACGATACTTCGTTATTATCCCGAAGTAGCACGTTGCTTAAGCTGTAACGCATGTAGTAAAGTTTGTCCTCAAGATTTATCAGTAATGGATTATGTTCAATATGCACTGCAGGGACAAATCGAAAAAGCCACAGAAGCAAGTTTTGATTGTGTAAGTTGTGGTCTTTGTGCAATAAGGTGTCCAGCAGAGATACCACAATATCATGTAGCAGAATTAGTTCGAAGGTTGTATGGAAAATATATACAAAAATATCCTGAAACACTTGACAAGAGAGTAAAAGAGATTGAAGATGGTGTTTTTGAAGAAGGTTTCAAGGAATTTATGTCCATGTCCCACGATGAGATTGTAGAAAAATACAAGGCTAGGGATTTTATCGATCAAAAGAAGAAGTGATGTATTATGAAATTTATTAGAGGATATCCAGAAGCAATGCGTAAAAGCATAGATAATGTAAACAAAACACGTTCAAAACGAATAGATGAAGTAATAGCAGATATGACTCTAGAGGAAAGAGATAAAGTATTGAAGAGTTTCCACCCTGATTATAAAAAGGAAACCAAAGAGAATATCGCTTGGGGACCAAACAAGGGAGATTTAGTACCTATAGAAGTAGCATCGATTCTAAACGCCTATCCAACAGTTAGTCCAGATACTATAGATTTATCAAAAGTTGACTATGATGTTGGGGTTCTCATTATTGGTGCAGGAGGAGCAGGAACATCAGCTGCTTTATGGGCAAATTATTCGGGAGTGCCTGAAGATCAAATACTTGTTGTTACAAAATTGAGACATGGGGATTGTAATACAATCATGGCTCAAGGAGGCATACAAGCTGCAGATCGACCTGAAGACTCACCGCTAATACACTACTTGGATGTAATGGGAGGAGGTCACTTCACGAATGAACCAGAACTTGCAAGAGCCTTAACAGAAGATGCTCCAGCAATAATCAAATGGCACAAAGATATAGGAGCAATTTATGATCTAAACGAGGATGGAAGTTTTGTTGAAAATCCTGGTGGTGGAACATCAAGAAATAGAATGCATGCTGCGAAAGATTATACAGGTATGGAAATTTTTAGAACATTAAGAGACGAATTCAATGATTTATCTATTCCTATTCTAGAATTCATGCCAGCTATTGAACTTTTAACGGATGAAAAAGGTAAAATAACTGGTGCGTTACTGTATCATCTTGAAACCAAACAATACTTCGTTGTCCGAGCAAAAATTACTGTTCTTACAACTGGGGGTTTTGGCAGACTACACGTTGCAGGATTCCCTACTACCAACCATTATGGTGCAACAATGGATGGAGTCTTGATGGCATACCGTGCGGGTGCTCAACTTAAACACCTAGATAGTACTCAGTTCCATCCAACAGGAGCAGCTTTTCCTGAACAGATTGTAGGATTGCTTGTGACAGAGAAAGTCAGGAGTTTAGGAGGTCAAGTACTTGGCTATGATGGAGAACAACTTTGTTATCCTCTCGAACCTAGAGATGTCGAAGCTTCAGCTCTAATTCGTTGCTGCTCATCAACAGAGAACTATATAGAAACACCTTCTGGAATGCGTGGAGTGTGGCTTGATAGCCCTATAATTGAAGAAATCAAGGGTAAAGGGACTATTCAAAGAGATTTAAGCGCAATGTATCGAATGTTCCAAAGATTCGATATTGACATCACTGAAGATCCAATTCTTGTGTATCCAGCACTACATTACCAAAATGGAGGAGTTACCCACAATAAGAACTGTTACACTTCCCTCAAAGGTCTACTTGCTGCTGGAGAAATCTCTGGAGGAGTACATGGTAAGAACCGTCTTATGGGCAATTCATTACTGGAAATCAATGTTTTTGGAAGAAGAGCAGGGATAACGGCTGCAAAAGAATACAAAAAACAGACAGCTAAAGGAAAATTGACTCTAAACCACTTAAAAACGACGGTTACTGCATTAGATGCACTAAACATAAAGGATAAAAAATATTCACCAATTTTATTACCAGAATATAGAGAGGAAGCAGTTCAAAATCGTTTAATTCAACTATATGAAGAGATAAGGTAAACTACTAGATTACCTATTACAACCCTCTTTTTTTATTTTATTTCAACAATAAGAATATAAATCTTAATACAACGATAATCAATGAGATAAAAAGATAAAAAAAGAAAAGTGAATAATTATTCACTCTTTTTCTGCATATTTTAGCTTATACTTGTTAAAGATTATTGCACCTATCACAAATAATACAATTGTCCAAATGACTAGAAGTAGGAAATCAAATAGCAAACCAGTTATTTCACTGAATGATTCGAGCATTATTCCATTTTTCATAACGAGAAAAGCTGATCTGAAAGGAGTAGCATCAAGCCACGAGAAATTTTTACCTGCGAACGAGAAAATAGGTTTAATCGAGATAAAGAATTCTGCAACAAACATATGCAAAGAAGATCCTATGAGTATAATAATAGGAGCTGCAACTCTTGCCTGAATAAATGAACCTACTAAAAGAGCTAAAGTTGCGCTAATTATACCAAGTAATGCCATAGTTGCTATCATCATTAACCAGACAAGGGGATTCAATGAGAAACTAATGAAACCAAGCATTGCAGCAAATGTCAACATAAAGATTCCTTGCAGTATGGCGATGGTAGACCATGCTAACAATATACTACCTAGGTACTGGACAGAGCTTAATTTAGTAAGTTTCAATCTTTTTAATAATCCTGTTTTATTTTCTTGGTCTAGAATCCAAATAGCACTTACTGATGA
>BPTO01000056.1 GCA_023705985.1 Candidatus Heimdallarchaeota archaeon
CCCTCAACGCACGCGAGGGGAACCCTTCAAACGACGGTTAGAAAGCCTCTGGCAAATTTAACCAAGTTTCATAACGTGCGTTTTATTTCTGCTAAAGCTATATCTTCAGCTATATCCCTTCTAACTAACCCTATTGCGTTTTCCTTAGGTAATAAACAAACATCTTCAGGTTCAAATGGTCCATAGATGTTTCCATCTAATCCAGTTATCTCTTTTGTTTTCTTCACTATTCTAATAGCAACATATTCAATGCTATCCCCCACCTCATCTGACTCTTCATCCAAAATCTTACCAATATCGGTATATGCTACATCTTTGGGAGAAAAAATTTCTTTTCTATATACACCATAAATTGCTTTCAATCTTTGGTAGAAGTTTATTTCTTCTCGAGCTAGATTAACCTTAACTTCATCCCCACGTATCACTAATTGAATAATTTTCATAGAACGAATTTTAATTAAATCGTTAACTACAAACTTTATTCGCCCTAAATGCGCCTCTAGAACAGTTTTAATAAGAGGATTTATCTGTTCTTTGGCCTTTTTAGTCCTTTTTTTCAGATCATCTCTCATAACACTGTAAAAATCAATGCTCATAGGCAATATTTTTGTGCCTTCTCGTTCCCGTTTCCATAAATCAAAGATTTTGTCTATCACTAAATACCCTCAATCTTGGTTTTAGAAAAGTGAAAGCATTTTAGTTACTTTCATAATTATCATAATCATCTATGACTTCACTTTCTTCTATTCTTGGAGCTACAAAGTAGATTAAGTGTCCTTTATCTTCTATCTCATAGACAATTCGAAGAGGTTGTTCCTGGCTAAAAGAGATTTTCACAGAGTCAGAAGATCTTATTCCTTTTACGAAATTAGCTAAGAAATCGAGAGAGTACACTGATTCTGATTCGTCCACAACATTGTAAGCATCGGTGTCCATTTCTTCACTGAGTGGTTCAATGTAAGTACTCATCTCCTTTGTATCACTTTCTGCGCTGAAAGTAACACCATCAGAATTAGCCTTTACTCTGAGATAATCACTTATCATCTCTGCATCCTTTATCACTTGTTGAAGAAAAGTTGCTTTAACTTCGAAATTAGCATCAAAATCTATGTGTATTGTATCAGGAATTGTTCCTTCTTCATGAATGTCAATTAAAGACAAAGCAAATTTTCTTTTCTGGTTTTTCCCTAAAAAAATCACTTCAAACCTTTTTGTTTCATCATTAAGTGACATTTTTAAGTGTTCAGTTGCTTTTGCTGTTTTGAGAATAGAATTTAGTGTTTCCAAACTTAAACCAATAGACGCTGAATCATCAATTTCATACTTATTAAAAGCTTCTTTCTTCATAAAAAAGTCAACCATTGAAATTCTCGTCGCATCAAAAGCTTTAATACTAATCCCATCTTCAGAGACTTTAAAATTGCTTTCTGCAACAATTGAACTTATTACAGAACTAAGGTTAGCCATTAATTTTGCATCTTCTAATAATAAATTAAAAGTCATCCTAACACCCTTATTACTACATTATGATATTAATAAACAATTTACGTTCTTATAGATATTGTCTATCTCTCTTTTTTCATTTCAGTATATAAGGGAATCGTCAGATAACAGCATTACTCATTTTTCAGTTTGAGATTCCGTTCTAATTCTTGAACTCTATGATATAACTCAACTTCTACTCCAGACAAATTTTGAAGAAGAAGAGCTTTCATTGGAGGACTCTGATTTTCATCAAAAAAACCGAATACGCGAATTTGAAATCCCTCTACTATCCCTTTTACTTGCACGTCTTGAGTCGCCACACTAACTTGTCCTGTCCCATCATTTACTTCCATATTCCCCTCTAATACGGAAACAACGGTTCCTAAAATCTTATATTTACCCAGCTTCAGCTCTGAAATATTTATCTCTAAAAAGGGTCTCCTACGAAGTGGTTTCTCTTTTCTTTCATTTCCTAACTGGTTTTGAATATTCTTATCCATCATTTTTACTATAAATTTTCTATATAAAATCTTTAGGGATAAGGAGATGCAACATAAAATGAAGGAAAAATTTGACAAAAAGAGGAGTTTCTAATCATATTCACGCCAAGTATGGGCACATTCTGTACATTGGAAAAATCTAGTTGGTGATTCATCAGCACTTCGCGTTTGTCTTTGCCAGAAAGCAACTTTTGTATTTTTATCGCAATTGGAACAATGCATAACACGTGTTGGTTTAGTCATATCTGCTATTCTTTCATCAATTACTTCAGATTTTATTTCTTCAATTTTATAATTATGCTCTATTTTTTCTTCAATTTCAAACTCAGATGAATCTTTAGCTAAATTCCTATGTTTACATCCTAGACATTCCATGTATAGTTTTGTGTTACTTGTAATTTTCTTAGCTCCCATAAGTAGTTTACCACATTTTTCGCAAAAATCCATGTAAATTCACCGGTTCATTTTATGCTATAGCAACTATACCCTTACAAAAAAAATTCTTTTAAACGTAAAAAGTGTTTTGTTTACGCAAATAGAACAATGTTTTTGAATTTAGGCAATAAAAGGAGTTAGAAATGATTTATCTATGGTGAAAACGTTGCCGAAGACTTTTACCTGTGAGATGTGTGGAACAGAAATATACGAAAGACCAATTGAAATCAAAATAGAGGGAGCAGTATTAGCAGTTTGTGGTAGATGTGCTAAACACGGAAAAAGAGTAGATAGTAGACCAACAAGAATTACGAGACCAACAGCCCAAGTAAGAACTGTGAGTAAACCTAAATCACCAACTCCTCGAAGAACCACGCCATCAACACCATATCGAGGGTCGATGGGTGGTGGTGCAGGAGAACTTGTATCAGATTACACTGAAAGGATAAGGTTAGTAAGACAAAAAATGAAACTTACGCAAAAAGAAGTATCAATTCAAACGAAAATATCTACAGCAGTGCTTCAAAGCATTGAAATTGGAAAAGTGCGTCCGACCGATGACATAAGACAAAGGATAGAGAAGTTCTTCAATATAAAATTAACTGAGGAAGTTGTGCGTCCTAGTGCGCAGGAAATGAAAAAAGGAACACATATACAAACTCTTGGAGATATCGTAGTAATCAAAAAGAAGAGTGAAGAAAAATAATAGCCTTTCAGATTCTTATAAAGAAACGACGTTCAATTTTGATGAAAGTTCACCTATCAACTTCTCTGCTTCATTTAGTGGTAATTTTATTGTGAAAAGAGTTTTTTTGGTTCTAAACTTGAGCTTAATCTTATCTTTACTACGCTTTGTGATAAGATCACCACTTTGTTCAATTGTAAGTTTTATAATTTTATCTAATTGGTCTTGTGACGTAATTTCACTTGGCATTTACAGTCGTGGTTGCCTTCTTTATTTTTCTTAAAAACGTTTTGTTTCAAGGTTTAATTTTCTCAAACAAAAACGTCTTAAGAGTAAAAGTTGCTTGTCAAACCAATGAATGAAAACAGGGTTCCTTCTGAAGAAGAATGTTTAGCTATCCTTAGAAAATATTCCACTCCTTCTATTGTTGTTGAACATTGTATATTTGTAAAAAAGATAGCTGAAGAGATCTGTCAAAATATGACTTCAATAAACATAGAACTTATTGTTGCTGGAGCCCTTTTACATGATGTTGGTAGAGCTGTAACTCATTCTATCCGACATGGAGTTGAAGGAGTGAAAATTCTTCAAGAAGAAAGCATATCAACAAAAATTATTTCCATAGTAAAAAACCATATTGGTACGGGAATCGATAGAATTGAAGCTGAAAAACTTGGACTCCCTCCAGATGATTATATCCCAAAGGCTTCAGAAGAAATTATAGTTTCTTATGCAGACAACCTCGTTTGTGGTAATTATAAGCGCTCATTTAATGAAACATTAAAGCACTTTATACATAAATTTGGAGAAGAGTCTACAGTTGTTCATCGCTTTTACAAACAGAAAGAGTTTATTAAAAAATTATTGAAGACAAAAATAACAAAATAATTGTATCAAAAAAATCGAGATTAAATAAAACCTGTTGTGTTGCGACCTGCTGTTTCTTTCTCGCTAGTTATCTTTTTAATAGCGTCAAGGAAATCTTCATTTATTACATGGTCTCTATTTGCCCTGATTGCAAACATGCCTGCTTCTGTACAGATGTTTTTGATATCTGCACCAGTTGCTCCTTCTGTCATCAGAGTCAAGTAATCAAGGTCAAGACCGCCAGATAAACGCATACTGTCTAAATGTATATTAAAGATATCTCTACGACTCTCTGATGTAGGCATTGGGATTTCAATAATCCTATCAAATCTTCCAGGACGAAGCAAAGCTGGATCTAAGATGTCAATCCTATTTGTAGCAGCAATAACTTTTACATCTCCTCTTTGGTCAAAACCATCAAGCTCTGATAATAATTGCATTAATGTCCTTTGTACTTCTCGATCACCACTTGTCGCAAGATCAAGTCTTCTGCTACCGATAGCATCTAGTTCATCAATAAAAAGAATGCTTGGAGAATGTTGTCGTGCAAATTCAAAAATTTCCCTTACTAATCTTGCACCTTCACCAATGAATTTTTGAACTAATTCGCTCCCGATTAGCCTAATAAATACTGCTTCAGTCTCATGAGCAACTGCTTTTGCTAAAAGTGTTTTTCCAGTTCCAGGAGCTCCATGAAGCAATACACCGTTTGGTGGTTCAATACCTATTTTCTCAAAAAGTTCAGGTTTTAACAGAGGTAGTTCTACTGTCTCTTGTATCTCTTGAATTTGCTGTTTTAAACCACCAATGTCATTGTATTTTTCTAGTGGTTTTTCAATAAGCTCCATTTTTTGAACCATAGGATCTTGTGATGGAGGAAGTGCTCTTACAATTGCAAAAGTTCTTTGATTCAGAGAAACTCGAGTATCGGGCTTCAACTCAGAAATGTCAACTTGTCGTGAGATAGTTACAATAAGATTTGGACCAGTTGTACTGCGTACGATAGCGGTCTTATTATTGAGAGTCTCGACAACATATCCCATAAACAAAGGAGGAGTCCTTAACCTTTCGATTTCTGCTTTTAGGTTGTTAACTTCCCTTTGAAGCCGCAATCTTTCGCTTTCTACCATTTGTTTCTCAGTTTCAAGTTGCCTTGCTTGCCTCTCAAGATGATGAGCATAAGAAATCAAGTATGCCGGATCATTTGTATCCGGTTCAAGACGGTCTTTTGACAGTTTAGCCACCCTTTCCTTTCTTAGTATTTTTAGGGGTTAAAGTATATAAAAGAGTTTATATTTCCAACTTGCTTGTTTAAAACCAAAGAAAAAAAGTGCGAACACCAACTTTAAGAGCCCATATTTGGCTTTTATCATTGTATGATAATTGCAGTTTTAAGATTGTCACATCGAAACTTTCGTGATAAGAGAATATCGACACACTTAGCACTAACAGCTAGAACATTTGGAGCTGAGGCTTTCCATTACACAGGAGAGTACGATTCCCACATAGAAGAGAGTGTTACCAAAATACTGCAAGAGTGGGGAGGAAAACTTGAAGTTAATCACATTAAGAGTTACAAGAAAATAATAAAAGATTGGCAAGTTAAGGGGGGTATCGTTGTCCATCTTACAATGTATGGAATAGAACTTTCAGACTCTATTGAAGATTTAAAATTGAGGATAAAAGAAGATTTACTTGTAATTATAGGAGGAGTTAAGGTACCAGGAGAAATTTTCAGATTAGCAGATTTCAATATAGCTATTAGTAATCAACCTCATAGTGAAGTAGCAGCTTTAGCTGTCTTTCTTGATAATATAACAGAAGGGCGAGCAAGAATCAGAAACTATTCAAATGCAAAAATTAAGATACAACCCTCTGAGAGGTTAAAAATAGTCGACAATATTCAAAGGAATGAAATCTAAATGATTGAACTTAAAATATTAGAAAAAACATACATCGTAGCGAGGTATAGTTCTGTTAAATCGCTAAGATCCTTACTTGAAAAAGAATTGGAACAACTAGATATAAAAATACTCAACATTGATTTTGAGAAAGATAGATATGCAATGATAAAATTTGAGGGCCCAGATGAAATTTTTGCGAAAAACTATTTGATTGAAAGACATGGAACTCAAAGAAATATCGAAGAGATAGAGATTGGGGATAAGGTCTTTGGAAGATTTATAGATGTAGGAAAAGTAAACTTTGGTTTTTTCGTAGATATTGGTATTGAGACATCAACCAAGGGCATTGAGGCTTTATATCCTTTATTTGAATTAAGAAATCAATTGTTTCAAGGCAAAGGAATAGCTCTTCAGAAGATTGTAACAGCCTATGGGATAGTAGAAAATTTACCAATGTTCTTTGAAATAACTAAAAAACAAGTTATAGGGAGCAAAATATGGGTAAAACTTTCTGAAGAATCATTACAATGGTTGGAGAGTCCGATTAAGGAAAAGAAGGAAGCCCTTATTGTGTGTGGATCTAGTAGAAGAGCAATCAAGCAAGCACTTATACAAACTGGACATTTTGAAGATATTGTAGAAATAGACCAATGTGGGTTACTTGAATATAGGTTAATTTGCAAGAAAGGGACTAGAGCTGAAGGTATCATACCTGAAATTGGGGGTTTTCTTGGAAGAGCAAAAATTGGAGTCCAAATACCAAAACGCGTAAGAAATCTAGTTAAAGATGAAAAATAAAAAATAAATATAATATAAATTGAGTTGATTTTCATGCAAATCATAACTCCTACTCTTTTAGTTGATAAGGAAAAAGTACTGGCAAATATTGAGAAAATGGTTAACAAGGCTAATAAAAACGGGATTAGATTACGACCCCACTTTAAAACTCACCAATCAGTTGAAATCGGGAGCTGGTTTAGAAAATTTAACATTGAGGCAATTACAGTTTCTTCTGTAAGAATGGCTCAATGTTTCGCAAAAGCTGGTTGGAAGGACATCACAATCGCATTTCCAGTAAACATCTTAGAGATAAATGAAATAAATAAGCTCGCTAAGGATATAACTCTTAACATTCTCGTTGACTCACTTGAAGTTGTAAACTTTTTACATGAAAATCTAGAAACGAAAGTAAATGTTTGGATTAAAATTGATGTTGGTTATCATAGAGCAGGCATTTCATGGGATGATTTTGATGAAATTTTGGAGCTTACAGAGGAGATAAAGAAATCTAGGAATCTCTCATATATTGGTATTTTAACTCATGCTGGTCAGTCATATAAAGCTGTATCAAAAGACGAAATTCTAGCTATCCATAACGATTCAGTGGAAAAAATGGAAAAAGTGAAGGATATTCTTATCAAAAAAGATTTTAATGTTGAAATCTCTGTTGGTGATACACCTACTGCAAGTGTAGTGGAAGAATTCCCCGGAGTAGACGAAATTAGACCAGGGAATTTTGTTTTTTATGACTTAAAACAATTACAATCAGGTTCATGTACAGAAGAAGATATTGCTATTAGACTTGCGTGTCCTGTTGTAGCAAAATATGAATCTAGGAGTGAAATACTTGTTATAGGGGGAGCGGTGCATCTTTCAAGAGATTTCATTATAGACAAAGAAGGAAATACAATATTTGGTTATGTTTCCAGACAATTAGAGAAGGGTTGGGGAGTAAAAATACAAGATACTTACGTTTCATCTTTAAGTCAAGAGCACGGGACTATTAAAGCATCACGAGAATTTTTCAATGAAGTAGACATTGGAGATATCGTTCTTATTATCCCTCCTCATGCGTGTATGACCACTTTCTCTATGAGAAGGTTAAAGCTGACTACAGGGGAAGACATACATGTAAAATGTGTATAATATTGAAAATTGAAATCAACAGAGAAAAAGGAGTGAAAATAAAAAAATTTTGGTGGGGCAGAGCGGATTTGAACCGCCGACCTACTCCGTGTAAGGGAGTTGTCATAACCAGGCTAGACCACTGCCCCATTTTTTTTCTATGGTTAATCTTACTCAATCTATTCTCATTTTAAATTTTTGGTTTAATATTATTAGTTTTCTTTCTCCGTACAATATTCTTAAATATTTACTCTTCCTTTTACATTTTGGAGATTCAGTCAATGTCTCAACCAACTAACCTTGATTTAAAACTCAAATCCTTGGGATTAACTCAATATGAAATTAAGACTTTTAAAACCCTAATAGCTTTCGCTTCGCTCACTGCGGAGGAGATTCACACACATACAGATATTCCAACTCCTCGTATATACGATACAATCGACAGTTTACAAAAAAAAGGTCTTGTACAAATCTTGTCTGGAAGACCAAAAAGATTTGAAGCTGTTGAACCCAACATTGGACTTGATTCTTTTATTCGACAAAAAGAAAGAGAATATCAGGACGAACTTGATAAGATGCGAGTAATATCAAAAGAACTTACAGATCTGTTGACAGATGAAGAGTTTCAATCACGTCTTAAAATTAAACCTGATGAACTTCTTGAAGCCTATACTACACTGAAGGATATGGAAACTAAGACAATGGAAATTATTCAGAACGCAAGGAAAGAAATATGTGTCTTTACGAATGTATTTTATTGGTTCGACAAAGCACAAGAAACTATTGAAAGGATAACTGACAGTGACATTGTAGTTCGCGTTCTTATGAATATTGAAGATACAACATCAAGGAATAACGCAAAAAAACTTGTAGAGATGGGAGCACAAGTAAGAATTAATACAGAAAGCAGCACACTCGCTCGTGGGACTTTAATAGACCAAGAACAAGTAATTTTTGTTATTTGGGTATCTCCAATAAAAGGAGAAAAATATATCTACAGACCTCATTTCTCTTCAAATACAGGTATAGTTGAACTTTTCTCAAATAATTTTGAATATCTTTGGGAAAAAGGAAAAGAATTCACGGGTTAGAAAAGGGAAAAATCTTAGAGGAAGCTAAATGATTGATTTAAATGATATTGAGCAAATAGAGAAATTCGATAAATCTAGCCAATTAAAAATAATGTTGGGTTGGTCAAATTTAGTTAAAGAAGCTAGAACAAACAGTCTTAGTTTTACATTACCCTCCAGCTATCAATGGAAAGATAAAATTATCCAATATCAATCACCAACGAATGTACTTATTTGTGGTATGGGAGGATCAGCTATTGCGGGAGATTATCTAATTCAAGCTTTCGAAAATGAACTTAACATTCCAGTTATAGTCAATAAAACTTATAATTTACCCAATTTTGTTGATGAGCACACTCTTGTTGTTTGTATCAGTTATTCTGGTAATACAGAAGAGACACTCTCACGGTTTCATGAAGCACTTGAAAAAAAAGCCATGATTGTAAGTATCTCTTCATGAGGGTTATTAGAGAAATTTTCGCGAACTGTCAAAACACCCCACATAAAGGTTAAAGCTGGACTTCCTCCTCGTAGCTCCTTTCCACTTATATATATCTCACTACTATCAATATTTGAGAATTTCGATTTAATTTCAGGTATAGAAGAACAGATTAAGGAAGCAGAAGAAATATTAATCAAACTGGCTTCTAGTTACTCTCCTTTAACTGTCATTGAAGATAATTCTGCCAAGAAAATAGCTTACGAACTCTTCAATACGTTGCCTATCACCATTGGTCATACAATATTTTCCCCAGTAGCATATCGTTCTAAGTGTGAATTCAATGAAAATAGCAAAATTATAGCTTTAAGCGAGGTTCTCCCCGAACAGAATCATAATGGTATTGTGGGGTGGGATAATTCAAGCAAAGCTCTTAATCACGTTTCTGTACTTTTCATAAGAGACAAAGATGAGCCTAAACCGATTAAAATCCGAGTGGAAGAAACTAAAAAACTTATTTCATCTAGGACAGAGAAAGTCTTAGAAGTTTTTCCAAAAGGTAAAACAATATTGTCAAAACAACTTAGCACAACCTATTTAATCGATTTCATCAGCATCTATCTCGCTATTCTTAACGAAATAGATCCTACTATTACAACTAGTATTAACAACCTCAAAAATGTATTGAAAAGCAAAATAAACCTCAGGGTTAAGCTTGAAGACAAAATTACTAAGGGTTACCCCCAAAAAAATAGAAACATTTAAGAGTAGATTTTATTAACTTGTTTTGAGTAAAAAGGAGAGAATAAGAGTCTTATCTGTTAATTTTGACAGCTAACGAAGATGTGTGAGGTTATGTGTGGCATAGTTGGTATTGTTCAGAACAATAAAAGTAAAATTGGTAAACAGATTATTGATTCATTAACAAAATTAGAGTATAGAGGATATGATAGTTTAGGAATTGCATCGATTACTAATGGTACTCTGCTAATCGCAAAAGACAAAGGAAAAATCGCAGAGGTTACTGAAAAGATTGATATTGAAAAAATTGAAGGAAAGGTAGCAATAGGTCACACTCGTTGGGCTACTCATGGTCAGCCTAGTAAAGAAAATGCCCATCCTCACACGGATTGTAACAAACAAATTTCTGTTATTCAGAATGGTATTATTGAAAATTTCATTGAACTTAGAAATGAACTTTTAGAACAAGGGCATACATTCCTTTCTGAAACAGATACTGAAGTCATCCCCCACATGATTGAGCAGGTTTTGCGAGAAGAGGAGATTTCCCTCAAGGAAGCTATTATCAGAGCTATCAATCGTCTTGAAGGAACATACGCAATTTGTATAGTTTCAACGCTCGAACCAGATAAGATTTTTTGTGCTAAGAAAGACAGTCCATTGGTTATTGGAATTAATAAAGATAGGATGTTTTGCGCTTCAGATATCCCTGCGTTTCTGTCTTCTACTCAACGAGTTACTCTACTCCATGATGAGGAATTTCTCACTCTCACTTCTAGCGGTTACGAAATTCTTGATCTAAAAAGTAAAAAAATTATCAAACGACAGCCTTACACTGTTTCTTGGAAGCCAGAAATGGCACAAAAGGCGGGTTTCCCACATTTTATGCTTAAAGAAATTCACGAGCAACCTCGGGCGCTTAGTGATTACATTCGTATTAAACAGCCTTCTGTTATCAATATAGCAGAAAAGATTTATCAAGCTGAAAAGGTCGTTTTCCTTGCTGCAGGCACTGCTCATTATTCAACTCTTACTGGTCAACATCTTGTCCGTAAGTACGCTCAGAAATCGTGTAACTCGATTATTGCTTCTGAATACGATTCCATACGCGACATAGTTGACGAACATACTGTTATTGTTCCCGTTTCTCAGAGTGGTGAAACCATGGATACCATCATGGCTATCAAAGATGCTCGCAGTCAGGGTGCTTCTATTCTTTCTGCGGTTAACGTTATTGGTAGTACTATCACTCGTCATTCTGATGAAGTCGTTTACCTTTACGCTGGTCCTGAAATAGGCGTCGCTGCTACTAAAACTTACCTTGCTCAAACTACTGCTATGTGGGACATCGGTCTCGAACTAGGTCGTATTTCGGGTCATTTAGATGACAACGATTATCGCTTCCATCGTAACCTCTTTACTTCCCTCCCTTCTGCAGTTTCTAGGGTTATTGCTGCTAACGAAGCTCTTTCTAACCGTATTGCTTCCTGGCTTGCTCGCAAATCTAGCAGTTTCTACCTCGCACGTGGGATAAACATCCAAACCGCTAACGAAGGGGCATTAAAAATGAAAGAAATAGCTTATATCCACAGTGAATCATATCCTGCAGGAGAATCAAAACATGGACCAATAGCTCTAGTAGAAGAAGATTATCCAGTAGTCTTTATAACTCCACCAGACCAAACAAGGAAATTAATAATAGGAAATATTATGGAAATGAAAGCAAGAGGAGCAACAACGATAGCAGTGATGGAAAAGGGAGATAAAGAAATAGAAGAAATGACAAAATGGCAGTTCAAAATACCAGAAGGGTACGGGGAAAAGTTCTCAACAATAACATATGTGGTACCAATGCAAATGATGGCATATTATACAGCTGTAAGACTAGGATACTCACCAGACATGCCAAGGAATTTAGCGAAAGCAGTAACAGTACTATGATGATCATTATTCCTAAATCGAAATATTACCAGACATAATTTTTATTTTTCTTGTTCTGTAAAAAGTTAGATTAATTTTGAGCTTTTATGATTTTTAACAAACGCAAATAGAGTTCTAGTATAAGGAATCTATTTTCACTAATTCTGAGCGAACCATGTTCATTCAATTTCCTTTTTTGACTAGATGAAGAAGATAAAATATGTATTTTATCTTTAGAAAGACTTATTTTCGCATTTGTTTCCCAATAAGAATATAATTTACATATCAGAAACTCATCTTCACGTTCTTCAACAGATTTTTTCACATAAATTAATTCAAAATCTAATTTTGCATTTAGAATCAGTTTGTTATGAGTCTCGAAATAATAATCAGCTTGTTCTGGTGTTGATGCGGTTATAATCCACCCAGATCCAATTTTTACTCTATCTGTATAATAATTCTTGAGATAATGAATGAAATCGGGGAGATGGATTTTCATTGGACAAATAATGGGTATATGATTTCCATGGAATATGATTATCGATGTGCTATCATACTTTGCTATAACCGCATCTGGGAAAAGATCTGGTAAAGAAATTTCACCCTCTGGTACCTTTTTCTTTTTAGGGAAAACTCTTTGGATTCTACGTAGAACTTTGATTTTTGCTTCTATAGATGTAGGAACATCCTGCATTCGGATAATGAAATAGAATTCGCTAGCACAATTGACCCGATTAGAATGATCAATTGTTTTTACCAAAACAATTTCACGAACAAATATGTCCCTAGTTTTTATTTCAACTTCAAAAAGATCATTTTTCTGTATTGAGAACTCTTCAATCACAGAGTTGGGAAAGCGAACAAGTTTATCTTTTGAAATACGGCTTACAAAGTAGGAAGTAGGTCGGAGAGAAACGCTAACAACTTGACCAATAAGACGGTGGGTCGAACATATAGCTTTAGGGATGTGAAAACCCTCAATATTCTTGTATTTGGAAAGTTTGCGAGTAAGGGGTAGATAATCAAGAGAGGGGAAAGATAGTATAAGATCATACCATTTGCTAGGTGAAACAGTTCCACGAAGATGGGAGGGGAGGGTTAACCACCCTGTCCCCGTAGAATTACCCTTGCTGATTTTCCCCTGCATTACAGTAAAAGTCATCAAAAGTAAATAAACAAAAAAGGATAAAAACCCCAAAAAAGAGTAATTTTAGTAACTAGTTCTCATCAAGTACTTTCTTTTCTTTTTCACTATAATATATTTTTAAAGTCAAACCGTTCTTCATTAGTTGATGTCTATACTTGAAGCGAATTTTGATTTTGATAAGATTCTCGTTAATTACCTCAATGATAAAGAACCACGAGAACACGAGATAGGGGTTTACAGGGCTAGTGAGGTATCTAAATGCAATAGAGCTTTATATTATATTTACAAATCTGACCCAAAAAACCCGGGAATAAAACAAATGCGCGTGTTTGAAGTGGGACACGTAATCCATGAATTCGTAGAGAATTTACTCAAAGAATATGAATGGTTTATTGCTTGTGAAGAAGAAATATCGAAACAATTCAACGATTTCACGATCATGGGTCACTATGATGCTTTGATTAAAGAAGAAGGGCATTTAGCTATAATAGATTTTAAAACAACAAAGAATATTCCAACTCGTCTCTATGACAACCACTTAAAACAAGTGAATACTTACCTCCATTTGAAGGGTGTAGAAGTAGGATATGTTGTGTATATCGAAAAAAACTCTTTTAAAACAAAAACGTTTCCTATCTACGCAGACAAAATACTTTTTGAGGAAACATTACTTAAAACAAAACATTTGCACAAATGTTTACTAGAAGGAAAGATCCCAATGATGGAAAAAACACCCTTGTGCAACTATTGTAATTTCAAAAAGAAGTGCTTTGATTTGTATATGAAAGAGTATAAGAGGTAAAAAAGAGAGAAAATTTACTCAGTTTAAATACGAATGGATAGATAATTAGTTAGAATAAGTAGACCTCTGAAGTAAGTGGAAAAAATGGAAAAATATGTAGCCGACCAACAACAAACAATATGTGATTGTTTAATAATAGAAAGATCATGTCCGCTGTGTCATAATACCCTTCTAAAAGAGTGGAAGTTAGCAAATCGAACATTGGGTTTATGTTTTATCTGTGGAATGGTATTCTGGTGCGAAAATGGTGAGGTAATCAAACAGTTATCTGGAAACAAAAAAGCATGGGAAAGAGAGGCTTTACTTGTTGTAAATAGCTTTTACTAATAGAATATTCATTCATTCAATATCTAGTTGAGACAAGTTTTCTTTTGTATTTATATATTAAATTGTAGTAAAAATAATACCATATCTGTCATAGTTGCGAGGATGAGGGTAGAATGGAGAAAATTGAAACTGACCAAGATTTCCTAGATTGCGCATTTTGTAAAGAGGAGTCAATTTGCCCCATATGCGGTAATATTATATTAAGAGAGTTGGAAAAACAGGGCAGATTAGTTGGTCTATGCTATGTGTGTGGAACAGTTTTCTGGTGTGATACAAAAGAGATTATTAAAAAACTGGATGGTACCAGAGACGGATGGGGCATTCAGGCTTTACTTTGTACCATCCCTCAATAATTAATCAATTATTATTGTTAAAATATTTATAGAGAATCTTTTTATACTACTTTTGAGTAAAAAAGAGTGAAAACGTTTTGAAACAAAAAAAAAGATATATCAGTGAGAGATTAATGGATAGAATAAGAATGAAAGCAGTAATTTTAGCTGGTGGAAAAGGGATAGATCTTCATCCACTCACCCAAACTAGGCCCAAACCAATGATAACGTTATTGGGAAAACCATTACTCGAATATCTTATAGTAGAATTAAAAGAAGTTGGTTTAACAGACATCCTCATTGTAACTGGGTATAAAGGAGAACAAATTCGGAATCACTTCAAAAAAGGAAGAGATTTTGGAGTAACAATACAATACGCAGAGCAGGGAGAAAAAGAAGGAATCGAAGCAGCATTAGTAGCCGCAGAAGAATCAGTTAGCAATGATACTGAGTTTTTATTATTATTTGGGGATATAGTGTCTGAGAATGGATTGATACAACGAACATTGAATGCGTTTGAGAATACTCAAGCCGATATGGCTATGGCACTCACTTTACAAGGAGATAAGGGTGATTTCGGTATAGTAGAGATAGATTCGATGGGTTTTGTGAAGAAAGCAGGATTAAAGGAAGAAAGGACAACATCTTCTGGAAATTATATTGATGCAGGATGTTTTGTTATGCGTTCAGATATCCTTGAAGACATAAAACAAGGAAAATCACTGACCCAAGCGATTAATACTAGAATAGAAAGTGGTGCAAAAGTAGCGGCAGCAATATGGGAGAAAGAATGGTATGACATAGGAAAACCTTGGAACATTATACAAGCAAATATGATGCTGCTGTCCAAAGTTCAAGAATCAAGAATATCCAAAGGAGTAAAATTGGAATCTAATGTTGTACTAAAGGGTGTTGTAATAATTAAAGAAAACACAGTAATTAGCTCAGGAACCGTATTGAACGGTCCTATATATATTGGTCCAAACACCTATATTGGTAATAACGTCCTTATTAGGGATCACAGCTCTATAGGG
Source organism: Candidatus Heimdallarchaeota archaeon (assembly GCA_023705985.1). Lineage (GTDB taxonomy): Archaea > Asgardarchaeota > Heimdallarchaeia > Heimdallarchaeales > Heimdallarchaeaceae > 18H4-34. Next base: position 15,594 of record BPTO01000056.1, read on the forward strand.
GAGAAATCTTTGGTAGGGTTTGGAAGTGAAATTAAAAACTCCGTTCTGTTTAATGGAACAAAAATTTACCGTCTATGCTATGTTGGGGATAGTGTTTTAGGAGCAGATACAATCTTATCATCAGGTGTGATAACCGTAAATACAGAGACTCCAAGGAAAAAGATAGAGATGACCATAGGTGGTAAGAAAATAAAAACCAATCTTAAAAAACTGGGAGCAATCATTGGAGACAAATGTGAAATAGGGGTAAACACACTCATCTTTCCAGGAAGGAGAATAGATTCAGGTAGTATAATCTTACCTGGTACAAAAATTGAAGAAGATATAGAAAACAAAAACTGAAGGAACTTTGTAAGAAGAAAAAAGAAGATAAGAAGAGGATTCTTAAGAAAGTTTCAGTGTGTAAGTATCTCAATAATCAAAATCTGTTATCTCAAGAAGAGTCATAATCTGAAGGAGTATAGTCCGAGCATGGGCAGGGCAATTGGGATCTTGACTAATTTCATCCAATATTTCTATAGCATTGTTTGCTTTTACGGCTAAACTTAATTCGGGTTCAGTGTCCCTTATTATCGCAAGAGAGTTAACTGCTGCTCTTCTAATGTTTCTGGGAACTGTTGTATCTTCACTTACTCTCTCTAATAGCTGAATTGCTTCATTTACTTGCTGTAACGTTTCATCCTCGCTCATTTTAACACCTCTACTAATGCAATCTCCGATACCCTCAACAGTATATTATTTTTTAATGCTTTCGGTTTATTCGAAATTTTAAACGTTTGTTGGTTAAATTGAACTATCTACTTGTAGAAAGGCTTTCTAGCACTTATATTAAAAAGAATAATAGACTACAAGTTCTGAAGATTTTGTAACAATCAGATTTATAAAAGCAGAAATTTTTCATTGATTTATGGAAGAGAGGAAAAAAGAAGATAAGATTACATACCAGTGGATTTTTCCTTTCTTCATTGGACTGGTATCTATTTTAATACGTATTCCTAAAATACCACATATATATGGATATGATGGTTTTGAAATTATCTGGATGGCCTACGCTATCAAAAACGGGGCACTCATTGGTCAGCAAACTTGGTTAATTCATCCATTATCCTATCTTGGTTTTTACCCCTTTTCCCAATACCCAATTGGTTTACCGCTAATTTTAGCAGCATTTCTTGCTATTGGAATCCCTCTAACAATTTCGCTAGTTACAATTGATATTTTGTTGACAGTAATTTGTGTTATTGGAGCGTATAAACTTTCAAAGATGTTTTTCCAAAAGGAGATTTACAAGAACACCTTTTTAATCATGATTTTATTAGGAAGTAAGGATTTTTATAATTACACATACTTTACTTTGCATCCACGAGGAGTATTATTAGCATTATCGCCTTGGTTCTTGTATTTTCTTTTTAAAATAAGAGAAGAAAAAAAACTCTTTTCATCAATCAAATTACTAGCATTATTTAGTGTTATGATTTTATTTTATAGAATCTCTTGGCTATACCTTATTTATTTAGTCTCTTTTGCATTTATGATGATTTTTTCTGTAAAGAAAATAAATGAATATGGAGTAAGAATCCTGGGAAGTAAAGTGTTGAAGACGGTGTTCCTTTTCTCTGCAGTTGGAATAATGGTTGTGGGTTTTATGATAACACCTGATTTTGATGTTTCATTACAATCCCCAATTATTGAAGGCACAACAATAATATCACAAATTGTTACTTTGGGAATGATTTACTTCTCAAGCCTTGGAATTATATCTTTGTTCTTGCCAATAGGTTTGTTATCAATTCTCTTTATTGAAAAAGGCGTATGTGCAAAAAAAAGGATGTTCTTGTTGGTTACTATACTTTTTATGGCATTATCATGGAAGATTCCCGTTTATTCAATTGTTCTCTTTTTACCAATTTTTGCTTGGATTAGCGTTTTAGGTATAAAAACAAGTGTAGACATGATTGAAAAAAGGATGAAATTTAAATATCCTGCTTACCTAATCTGCTCTTCAGTAATTTTAGGTGTAGCAATTGTGTTCCATATTATATACTCTTTAGCCATTGTATCTGTAATAATCACATATTTTGTTACTTTAGGAACAATAATAATATATGGGGTTTTCGTCTCCTTTCAAAGGTATATACTTAAAATTAGGGTGAAACATTGGATGCAGATTTTCATCTTTTCAATAATTATTGGTAATGTTTTCTTCCTTCAAACAACTTACGAAGGGCAAGAGAGGTAT
>BPTO01000057.1 GCA_023705985.1 Candidatus Heimdallarchaeota archaeon
TTCTTTTGTACGCTCACACCCTCTGGAGGTGATTAGGAGGTTTTGGGACATGCTTCTTCATATGAGTAAGAAAATTCTTGTTCTAACAACAAATGTACTCTTGCTTTTAATGTTAACTTGTCCTATCTGTACAGCAAGAAATCTAATTGATGAAGAAGTTAATGTACCTCCATTGTCATATATGAGTTATTATTTTGATATAGATACTGATTATATCACAATAGAATTGTCAATATCAGCATACTTATTTGACATCTCAGTTTACATCATGGATGATTATAATTACAATAAATGGGTACAAGATCAATCAGCTCAAGCTTACTTTCAAAGACATGAATTATTAGATGGAGATTATTCGATTGACTTAGGATTAGCAGGAGTATATTATATTGTTTTAGATAACACTGATAGCATACTCTCCAGTATAGTAAATATTGAAGTGTCAGTTATTTCAACAACGGAGAACATAGGAATAATTGTTGGAGTTTTAGTTGGTGTTGGCATATTGGTCTTTATATTAATAAGAGCAAATAGGGGTAAACACCATCAAACAGTATATCCAGTGATTAAAACTCCAGATTCAACATATATATTGAATAAACCAGTTGAAGTTGGAGTAAAATACTGTATTGAATGTGGATCTAGATTGGATTTAAATACCGTTTTCTGTCAAAATTGTGGTAGAAAACAATAAATAAGTACATTTTTCATATATATTTAGACAATTGCCGGGTTATAGGATGTCTCATCTTAGTTGATTGTGTGATAAGATGTTTTAAGGATAAATGTCAAATAATTTGGTTATTTTGAATATTCGTTTTGATCTAAGAGGAGATACAATGTGCTAGGATAACATAAGAACCATGGAAAATATCATTAGATACATAGTTGGGATTAAGATGTTTGTACCGGTTAACAATAGACAAGCATTTTTCCAGTTATCAATTAGCAAAATACATAGACAGTGTTACCAAGTAAATCCCCTAAAGTAACCATAACTATGTATGGTTGAATGTCTCGAACCTTGTACTCACCATAGAATAACAATAGTTTCTCTCTTTTGGTATTTCTACAGCATAGTACAATTTCTCCCCACAATCAACACATTGGTCATGATGAGCGATTTTATGACAATTAAAACAGTAGAAATTCGTTGTTTCCTTATTATATTTCTTCTCAATTCCCTTGTAAAGAATCAAGTTTAACTCACAGCAGTTACAATAGAATTGATAGCTCTTTTTCATAGACTTTCTAACACTTGTGCAATTTTAAATGGAATTTTTTTGTTTCAAAATTGTAGAAATACGTTTGAGAAATACCCTTTTATTCCCTATTTACAATTATGTTTTGGATACAAAGATCAAAAAAGAAAAAGAACCTCATTTTAGTGCTTTTTTCCATAAAGAACTTATGAGTTTTTCCTGTTGTAAATTGATGCTACTGAAAGTAATGTAATTACAGATATAATCGTGGTTAAAATAGGATTGTTCCCAGTCTTTGTAGTTCCAATGACTGTTACTTCCACACAATCAGTTGAATATAGACCTGATTCATCATATAAAGTCAAACAATAGATATATGTTCCTTCTTCCAAGTTATCTAAAGAGAAACGTAGTTGTGTGTTAAAATTCCATGTTCCAGATTCAACTAATTCCGTATCTCTAGATAGCAAATAGCTGTCTGGGTAAGCATCAGAAGCTATCCATTCAACAAACTTTCCAGTTACAGTATCTTCAAATGATATGTCTACTGGAGAATTAATAATTGGTGCTGTTAAATCTCTTACATGAACATAAACTGTATCTGTAGTCCATTGATAATAATCGTCCCATACATCGATTTCGAATTTATAATCTCCTATAGACAATCCGCTGATATCATATGTGATTGGTACACCTGAAGACCAATAACCAGAATCAACTTCTACATCGTCTTGGTATATGTAATAGTCATCTGGGGTAATATGGGTAGCTGTCCATGAAATTTCTTTTCCTGTATCTCCTTCTTCATAAGTTATATCACTAGGGTGTGTAATTAAAGGAGGTGCGGGATCACTTACTGTTATATCAGCCATCTTAGTCCATCCATCATCAGTATAAGGATCACCCCAACCAACATCCTCCCAGAATTGAGATCCAATGTAAATTGAAAAAGAATCTACTGTTATTTCTGATGGTACAAAATACCAACCTTTTTCATAATAATCTCCTTCTGTGTCTATCATTCCCCATTCAGATTCAGAAACTACTGTGTAACCGCTACCATCGTCAAACTTCATCCAAAGAACTATTTCATGAAAATCATAGATTCCTGAACCAAAGCTGTTAACAGTGAGTCCAACATATAGGTAGTAAGTACTTTCACGTGTCCAAGATGTTGTATCTAAATCTAAGTACAGTGTGTAACTTGACCCACCTGAAGAAGTTTTATTAGAAGTATAAGTTGCTGCATTAGTAGGACTGAAAATAGGTGTTTGGAATAAAGATATAACAAAAAGTAAAAATAGTATATTAGTATGTATCCTTCTTTTCATTTTTTATCATCCTCTTAATTTAAGAGACTTGCTTTCATGCAATTTTAGAATAAAAATCCTTTCCAAAAAGTCTGGTTTTTATAAAAATTCAATGTAGAAATACCATTTCGTTTCAGAATTTCAAAAATATCTTTAGAATTACCAAACTTGGTAGTCCACTATCCAATCCTCTAATCTAAAAATTAGTGTTTGATCTGAATAGCAACGAGGACACTTCACTTTAATTTCTCCATCCTGATTTTCAATATATACTGTTTCTTCTACTGGAGAATTACTAGTGATTACTAATGATTGTTTAATGGAGAAAACAAATTTATCTTGAGAAGAAATTTCTTTGGATCTCTCATTAAGAATCTTCATACTGTCAATCTCTGTTCCCACCTCCCTCTCCCTCCCAAGCTTGAATTCCAATTCACATTCTAAGCATTTGAATTGATATAGCTCTCCCATATTTCTTTCTCCTAAGTAGTTTTCATTTTCTTCAAAGAGCTTTAATGTAACAACTTGTGTTAACATCATGTGGGCAATTGATATTTAAATAGAAGATAATGATTATTTGTGAAAAAAATGAACAAACAAAAAATACTTCAAAAAAACCTGCAAAAAAACCTGCAAAAGGAAATCATGAAAGAGAGAATAATTGCACTTGAAACATTAATTCTTCAAAAAGGCAGTTTTCTCTAGCTTTCTTTTTTTTAATTTAATCCTTACTTCTAATCTTGAAGAAATATTGATGTAAAGGCATCTCTACCTCTGGAAATAATAAAACTAAGTTTTTCCTATTCTTCCTAAAATTCCATAATATTAACTCAACTCGTTTCTTTTCTGTAATTCCTCAAAATAGTTTTAGAATATTGATAGATGAAATTAATGATTGATGGAATTTAATTTTTTGTATATAAAAAAAAGATAATAAAGAAGAAGTCTAAATCCTCTTTCGTTTTTTCTTCCAAATTATAGGAATTATTGCTAATGGAAGTATTAGTATGGAAACAAACCAGAGATTTTCGACAAGTTCAGGAACTTCTATTGGATTAAACACCGTCAGTAAATGTGCTTCTGGTCTTCCAGCTACATCCCTAGTTAATATAGTTACATCTACACTTTCTCCATCAGGTATTGTGAAGGTAAACTCATACAAATCTCCAGAAACGTGATCTAGAATAAATTGTTGTGTTGATAGATCTGCATATTCTACTTCAGCAGTTACATCCCATATTGCTCTGTTATCAGTTACTGTTGCTTGAACTTTGTAGGTATTCCCTGATACATGCGAATCAGTAACAGAAGATATCACTGGATCAACTGCATCTACAAAACTTGTAGTTGCCAAACTCTCATGTTTAAGAGCGACTGGAAACAGCAGATCGTTCAATACTGGGAATTCAATTGGTGCAAACAATCCTGTAGGTCCTACTACTTCATAGTTGATATCGATGGAAGGGTTAACAGCTACGATAGTGTCAATTGATCCTACTACAGTGAGATTCATGGATTTCAATCTCAGATAGAGATTGTTGAATTGTAGAGTTGTATTGACTTGTGGAACAATTGCTTGACCATCTGTGGCTCCTGATGAAACGGTGTCAGTGTGGATTACTGTTTCTCCTCCATCAGCTATTGTAAAACTCTCTTTGGAACCATCATCCACATTTCCATTGAACCACATAGTAACATTGTTCTCAAGATAAATTCCTACTTCAAAGAGCATGTCGACACTAGCAGTGACGTCTATACTGTAGATAGTTTCAGTTTTGTTCAAAGCACCAAGAGGATATGAATACTCAAAGGAGTAAAGAGTCAAATCACCAAAAGGTGTGATGAAGTTGTAGAAATAGCTTATTGGATCAAACAACTGTAGTTTGTATCCATATACCTCTACTTCTCCTATTATCTCAGCTCCAATATATCCTTCTTCTGGATTAACAGTAGCTTCGGTAGAGATACTGTTGCCTGGGATGACATATCGAGGTGTTTTCATCGAGAAGAGTAATGGAACTGACAATCCTGCAAACATACCTATAGTGAAGTTAACAAAACTCACCTCACCAGTAAGGTCTTGGTAGTAGAACTCCTCTATTCCCAAATTCTCTGTTCGTTGGATGTAAATAGGTAAGTCTTCTATTGTTTCAAAGTAGAACTTTGCTCCATGGTTATCATCAACATATACTTCTCCATCAGTCGTAACTGTTTCGATTTCAAAGTAGAATTTAGTATTTGGTGCAAGACCTGTTGGTTGAATATAATGAGATAATCTATAACCGGAAACTGCTATTGTTTCAGTGAGAGCTCCTTGAGAAGTTCCATAACGAAGAGTAACTTGTGCATCTCTAGTTGTTTCAAACATAATCGCAGCGTCGTCTTTCAATCCTATGATATCATATTTATCAGGAACAGCAGGATAAGTTACATCTATTTGAATAGTAAAAGTCACATCAGAGATAGGAATAACTTCAACGAAGCTGTTAGTTCTGCTAGCTCTCCACCATTCAGCATGGAAGACTGGATAATCACGAACTATTCCTCCCACTACGTCATCTTTATCGATATCTGCTTCAAAACAGAGAATATCATAGTATAGTTCGTCATCAATCATTGGTCCTTTATAGATTTCTAGATTAGCTGGAATTGTTTCCCCATCAGTGATATCCCTGTATTCAGAGGTGCATCTTCTAGTATCGTAAATCTGATAGCTGAAATAGATCTCGCCATCTCCTTTGCCAATAATTTCGTGTTTGTCGTGGATAACTGCACTGACCAAAGTAATTGTAACATAAGCTGTTTCATCAACTTCTGGAGGGAGGACAACATTATCCTCAGCAATAACCTCTAGATAGAAGGTAGCATCAGTTCCTGTATGAACAAAAACTTCGTAATTGCCATAAAGTGCAACAAAGGAAGCTAAGTCAAGAGATAACATAGTAAAATTAAAGTCCCCAACAAAATCATCTTCATCTAAATCATCGTGGTCCCAACAATCAATATAGATGTACAAGTTGCTTCCATCTTCAATTAGACTGTCAAAAAGGACGAAGTTGAAAGTGATATTGTCCCCACTGTCTGTTTCTGTTTGTGCGGTTGCAAATTCCGAACCAGTCACATCAAAGTTGAAGTATATCTCTCCAGCTCCAAAGCCTATTCCATCATGATCATCAATAATATTCACATCTAAAAGAGTGATTTTGACATAACCTACAGCATTAGCTGCTTGAACAGGTAGGAAAGGAAAGCTACTGATGAAAAGAATAGATACTAATAAACTTGTTATTAATTTTTTATTCATTATTTTTTCCTCCTAAAATTAATCACATAAAAATAACAAAACAACTATTTAAACTTATAGGAGAACACCTAATATAAACAACAAAATTTATGGATTAAGATCTTCTATTTGAGAATTAAGAAGGAGAATGATTCAAATTCGAAAACAAATTTCTGTGTTGTTTGATAATTATTTTGATGAAGATATTGAAAAATTGTCAACAAAAGCATTAGTAAAGATAGGTCTTCCCTCAATAGAAAAAGTGACTGATGCACTTACAGGTTGGTCAAATAAAACAAGAAACAGAGCAGTTTGGATTTTAAGTGAGATAAAAGAGCCAGAAACTGCTTTCTTGATAATGGAACGTGCCCAAGAAATTGATGCAGAATACAAAGGATTTTCAAAAGTAACTATGAATATTTTAGGGAAACTTGGGGAAGCTGCTGTAGAACCATTAATCGATTTCTTAGATAATGAAGATGCTAATAAGCGAAGAAGAGCAATCTGGGGATTACAACGAATAGGTTATCCAGCAGTTGACAACTTAATTGAATCATTAAAAGTTGTTAATAATGTTATAAAAAGAAGAATCTTAGGAATATTAATTGGAATTGGGAAACCTTCAGTTAAGTATTTGATTAATCTTCTACGAAGTAAGGATGATTCTAACAGAATAGCTGCAATTATTGCTTTAGGTGAAATAAAGGAAATAGAAGCTGTGGAACCTATAATCCGACAACTTAATGACCCAAATAATGATATTAGGTTGGAGACCTCCCTAGCTTTAGGTTTTCTAGAGGATAAGACCGCAATTGATCCATTAGTAGATTTATTAATAGTTGAACAAGATTTAAACGTTAAAAGAGCTATTGCTGAATCTCTATATACTTTAAGATGGCAACCAAAAAATTCTGAACATCAATTTGTCTTTTTATCACTATTACGATTATGGGAAGAAATAGTTGATTTTGGTGAGATTGCAATAGATCCACTGATATCTGCTTTTTCAGATTATTATTATGATGATTTTGAGGTAATTTCTGATTCTCTAGTTAAAATAGGAGGACAAACCATTGAAAGACTTCGAATCGCATTAGAGCATTCAAATAGTTGGATTCGGAAAGGTGCATCTAAGACATTATTGAAAATGGGTTGGCAACCTAATAACAGTATTGAAGAAGCTATTTTCTTAGTTGCAAGACAAGACTGGGGAAGTGCTAGGAAGTTAGGATCCATTTCTGAAAAAGCATTGCTCAATGTAATGAGCGACGAGAGTAACAATGTAAGGTTTTTTGCCTCGCAAACACTTAAAAAAATAGGGTGGCATCCTGAGACGGATATTGAAAATATCACGTTTCTGATCGGAACACAAAAATGGAGTGAAGTTAGTAACTTTGGGTTCAAAGCAACACCTCTTTTAATTCAAGCAATAAAAGATCCAGATGTGGATATTAGAAGAGGTGTTGTTGGAGTCTTAGGTGATATTAAAGATACAAATGCAGTTTATGCATTAATATCTGCGTTAAAAGATGAAGATGCTTATGTAAGACTTTATGCAGTAGAAGCCTTAGGCGAAATTCGAGATCCTAGAGTAATTGAACCCTTAATAGCAGCTAAAGAGGATGAAGATGACTATGTTAGACAAGCTGCTCAATCAGCTCTAACCAGAATTCCAATCAATTCTCTAAAAGAAACGAAAGAAGAAACAAACTACTCCTTAAAAATAAAAATAGAAAAACTTCCTTTAAATAAACGACTACTCTATGATTATATTAGATTGAATCCAGGTTCAACTCAATTAGAAATAATAAATAGTACAAACATTGCACTTAGAAATGTAAGATATCTATTGAGATCTCTTTCAGAAGCTGGAATTATACAAAAAACAATAACTTTAGCAGATACACGTAATGTAACTTATTTTGTTGTTCCGTTTGATGAATAGTTAATTTGTTGGGGAAAAAAATCTCCATTAACTATTGAATTCTTTTAGAGATTTGGCAGCAATTACTCTTACCCAGATATCTTCGTCTTGTAGTGCTATTAATAACGCTTTTTTAGCTTCCTCGACTCTATATTGACCAATTATATTAACTATCTTTCTTCTAACCAACACGTTATCTACGTCTAATGATCGGGCTAATGAGTTAATTGATTTAGCTCCTAAAGAACTAATATGTGTCCAATTTTGTAATGCAATACTCATGTTGATTTCCTCTTCAGTATTTCTTGGCTCCCAGTTTAGTTCTTGTAATCTTGTAGCTGCTTTTTTCCGCATGTAATAATCGGAATTCGTTAAATCCGTTAGAAATTCATTATAACTGGATTCCACTTCTGATGTTTCTTCCCCACCTCCTATTTTGTCGCTCTCTGTTGTTTTGAAATCATCACTATCTACTTCGCTCATTTCTGCATAAATATCCTTTTCTTCTAGTATCTGCTTTGATAATTTTCTAATCCAGCTATCTGTGTCTCTTGTTGCTAATTGTAGAAAATGTGTGGCTTTGGGAGAATCAATTTCCGTGAGTATCCTTAAAACTTCCTTCTTTTGTTGATAATTTCCTGTACCTCTCAATATTCTTGAAAATGGCTCTATTATTTCTTCTCCTTTGTTTTTCAGTAAAGACCATTTTCGAGAAGCAATTGCATAATTTATTTCTCTTGTTCTGGTTTCTGGCTTCCATCCAATTTTATTTAATGCTATACTCGCTTCATGAGTAATTTCACTATTTTCGTCTGTTAGAAGATCAATTAGTTTTGTAATAGATTCTTTACTTCCTATAGCACCAAAGGTTTGTATTATCCTGATTTTAATTTCATTGGAGTCAATCTCCAATGCTTTTAGTAAAAAATATATGGCTTTATCTCCAAAATCTTGAGTTTTTGACCAATTTTCCTTTGCAATGTAGTAAAAAACTTTCTCTTGTTCTGTTTCAGGTTTCCATCCTATTCGTTCTAAAAATAAAACAATCACAGTTCTAATATCTCGTTCTTCATCTAACAATGAATCAATAAACGGTTCTTGAACAAGAATCTGTTTCATTGGTTTAAGAAAAATTTTTATCAGATTTTCTCTGTTACTTCTGTCTTCTTTAATTTTTTGTAGAATATAAATTATTGATTCTGGGTTAGTTATATTATTTAATGCTTCAATCGCCAACCATACAATTTCTTCATTTTCATCTTTTAGAGCTAAATATAGCTTTTCAACTCCTTCTTTCCCAAGATTTACCATTTTGATAAAATCTTTTCTAGCGAACATCATTGATAACTCTTCATCGAGATTTGTGTGTGACCAATTTTTTAGCAGAAGTATTTCTACAGCTTTTTCTCTTACTTCTTTAATTCTATGTGAAAGGCATCCTTTTATTGCTTGAATAGAAATCGGGTTTGTGGAATTCTCTAATCCATTGAAAATGTGATTTTGAACAAAAGTATCAGATTCATTTAAAGCTTCTATTAACGGTTTTATTAAAGCTGGTTCATCAATTTTACTTAAACATAATGCTGCACATCTTCTCGCGTAGACATGACTATCTTTTAAAGCAAAGAGAAGAGCTTCTATCTCAGGATTTTCAAGAATTGAAAGGTTTTCCCAATCTCTCTTTCCTATTAAGAACAAAGTTCTTTCGAAATTGTTGTTCGGTATCCAATTTAATTTCATTAATGATTGAACAACATAATCTCTTACTTCACAATCTTCGTCTTCAAGTGCTTTGACCAAAGCTTCTATCGACTCAGAACAGTCGAATTTTGCTAAAGCTTTAGCTCCCTCATTTCTCTCAGATTTTGAATCTGAATTAAGTAATTTTATTTGCTGTTTAACCTCTTCATCTGGTTTCATTATAATCACACAAAAAAAAAGAAAAAAGTGGAATTAAAACTCCACCATACTAGTTTCTTTATCTTCATCATCTTGTACTACATCATCCATTAGATCAGTTATCATTTTAGAAATAGCATCAAATGATTTTGCACCTGTTCCATACATACCTGCGGTACCTGTTGTATCCCAGAAATCGTCACTCACATAACTTGCAGCTGCTGTTAGATATTTTTTAAATTCGTCTTTAGATAATCTGTACTTTCCTGTACGCATTCTGATTTTTCCAATGACATATGCAAAAACTTGGTTCATGACATATACGCCTGTTGTTTTGAGAAGAACAGAATTTGAACTCGGAGTGGTTGTGTATTCACACATTTCTTCTATTACATCCCAATAATTATTTAATGCTTTAATTATATCTTCATTATCTAAATCATCAAAAGCTGGAGTTTTTGCAAATCTCTTAAGTGATTGTGTGAAAGTTCTTTGAGTTACTACGCTTGAACCTTTAGGAGCATTTGGTAATCTTACTTTTTCAAACCAAAATGATTCTTCATCAAGATTCAATGCATCAACTACTGTAGTTAATGCACGAATATATTCCGCATCTTTCAAGAGTTTCTTCATTGGTCCTGCTGCTTCAAGAGATAACTGTTCTCGTTTTGATTTGTCATCATAAGCTTTTGTAATGATTCTTTCTGCTAAATCTGTTCTTACTGACTTTGCCGTTTTATTTATAACTAGAAATTCCAATGCTTCGCGAAGTTCGTCATTGAAGTTAAACAGACTAACTGCTACTTGAAATTCCTTTAATTTATCAAAACCTTCGTCTTCTATAGCTGTTTTAAGAGCTTCATATCTATGTTGACCATCGATGATATATATGGTTTCATCATCTGGAATACTTAATGTTCTTTCTTCTTCATCGTAATCAATTACGCTTGAAGATCTTATGTTAGCTACAATTGTCAAAGGAAAAGAACTATCTCTTTTCTTTGTAATATATGCCCTTGCTTCATCTACTCTTGTTTTAGTAGGTATTCTTTGATAACCTTCGTTAGTACTTGGTTGATAATAATCAACTGTTGCGTGGTTCATTAATTCTCCCACTGTCATAACGACTAAATAGAAGCTGTTGCTTCCTTGCTGAATTTTTGTTGCTGAATTGAACACTGTCATTTTTATCACTATTATAGATATTTATTTATGATTTATAAATATATCTATTTGGAAGATTTTTTAAATTATCTGAATTTTTTGATTTTTTTTTATGATTTCTTCTTTTTGCTTTTCATAAGCTTGTTCCTGCTTCTTTTCTCTTAATAGCTAATTCGAGTTCTTACCGCTTTAGATACAAAAATTATTGGTTTTAAAGCTTCTACACTCAATTTTTTGTAATTCTGTTTAGTGAATATTTCTCTTTGGTAATCAAACTTCTCTTGCTGTATTCAATGATTGACTAAATGTTAAAAGTTCTTGAAAAGGTATCTGATTACAAATCCTTGAGTAAAATGAGAACTTAATGTTTTTATAGTTTAGAAATTTTTGTTTAGAAATGAGTAAAAAAAAGAAAATTCTTACTGATTTATTTGAGGATTGTCAACTATTGGGAAAAAGCGTTTTCAAAAATGACAAAGTCCGAGAATTAGCTGAAAAGTACAAATTTAAGAATTATTTTGATACTACAAAATTAGATCACACATCATTATTGCCGGATATATTAAGAGATAATAACTATTGTGTTGTTCATTTAGGTGAAGGAAAACATAAATTCATTAAAGAAATGGATAATTTTTATCACAACTTTGAGAAAGAAGTAGTAACCTCAAATGTAAAAAAATGGGAGATAAAATCAGGTGTTTTGGATGATTATGGATTGAGTGAATCAAATATTTTATCGTTGGTATATAATAGATCCATCCTAAATGATTTTTTGTATGATGATTATGCAAAAAAACCAGATAATTTGTATTTACCAACTAGAACAAAATCATCTTTAAAATATTGGATAGGCAATGAGCTAATAAGAACAGCAAAACTTCAAATGGAAATAGATCTAATGTTAATTAGAAACAATGTTCTAACCATCATTGAGTGTAAAAATGGTGATCATAAAGATTTTGCCAAATATCAACTTTTTATCCCCTTTCATATGTTCTATAAAGCTAAAGAAAGAAGACATTTGGATCTAAAGGATATCAATTGCTGCTACATTATGAAGTATAAGAGACAAAAAGCTAGTCTTGTAGAAAATCACGTAGAAATGTATATGTATACCTTTACAAATCCTGAAAATATGAATAGTATTAAACTAATTAAAGCAAAAACATATATTATTTCAGAAGATCTTTCAGGAAAAAAACGACTTGACAATTTCATTTAAAAATTTAAGGTTTATATGTCAAAGTAAGTATATAGATTCAAGATTAAAGGATGATAAAAAATAGATGATTAAAATGAAGATAGAATTCTTCTTCAAATTATTTAACAACATAAAAAGCGAACATGAATCAAAACATCTAGCTTTTCTTGAGCTTAAAGCACTTTTTGGGGAAGTTAATCCCATTTCAAATGTTTTAGATATATTAAGAAAAAAATCTTTTGATAATTTTACAGATGAAGAAAATCGAATTCAAGATTCTTTGATGCAAGAGCTACCCTATGGAGATCTGCATGGATATTATGGTACTAAGGATGAATTAATTGATATTACTAGTTTAGTTAAACGATTAGCATATACCAAAGAAATTTACATTGTTTTACCAAGTGAAGAAAATTCATTAACCATTCTTACAAAGGTGTACCCAAACGGTATAGAAGGTAAGAATGTCCAAATTTGCAAGAATGATAAACAAGTTCTCTTTAGAATCATAACACATCAATATTATCTTGAGAAATCACAGTACATATCTAAACTTAGTAGGAATGAAGAAGAAATAAACAAGAATATTGATACATTACTTAAGCATCTATTCGTAAATCAATACAGAATACCCGCTTCTTCAACGATGGCAGTAGGTAAAAGACTTATTGACTACTTTGCCATTCGTGAAGAACCCTCACTATACTTAAATCACTATATGCATCCCTATAAAGGAAAATTTCATCCTAAAATGGTTAGAGCTCTAATAAATTATGTTTATCCAAATCAAACGGGCTTGATTCTAGATAATTTTTGTGGAAGTGGAACAACACTAGTAGAAGCAGGATATATGAATATAGATAGCGTTGGAGTGGAAATTAATCCTCTGTCAGCTTTAATGTGTAATGTAAAAACAAATTCTGTAAAGATTGAACCTTCCAAATTAAAGGAAGAGATAGAAAAACTTCTAGAAGAGCTTAAGATCCAGTTTGAAAATTTTAATTTTGCGAAAAAAGGGCAATCAAAATTAATAGGTTATATCTCTACAAATGGTCAAGATGAATTAAAACCTATTCTATTAAACAAGATTGCATTAGAAGCTAAAGAAAAATCCAAACTTCTTCGAAGGCCTCTGAAAGAGGATATTAGCAAAGTTGAAGAAATTATTATAGCAAGAGATATCATTAATGATTCTGAAGATGAGTTGATAAAAGAGTTTCTACGACTCTCCCTAAGTGGTACTATAAGTGACATAAATAGAAGAACAAGAAAATCCTTTTTGGAAGCTTTTGAAGTGCGACTGAAGGATCTATACCATCGTCTTTATTTGTTTAATAAGCTTAACGAAACTCTTGATTTTGGGATACCTGAGTCAGCAACCTTCATTTCTGATACTAGAGAAATGACTGAAATAAAAGAAGAAACTATTGATGCAATAATCAATTCTCCACCATATTCAACAGCTTTAGACTATATCAGAAATGATGAACCGCAGTTAATTCTTCTAAATCTTGTTAAATCATTTGAGGAATTAGAGAAAAATATGATGGGAAATCCAAGAGTGAATTTTGATAGAAATGAAATGAACAGAATGATACAGTCAGACAATAATCTTGTTTTCTCAAGCTCAAACGAGGGAAAAAGATTTGTAAAGATATTAATGGATAATAATCGGGAAGATGCAGGATTGAGAGCTTTCAAATTCTTTTTAGACATGCATTTCTCCTTGAAAGAAATGTTCAGAGTCCAAAAACCTGGAACAAAATGTGCTATTGTTATTGGGAATAACCATTTCAAAGTAAATGATCATTACCTAGAAATAGCAAATGATGTTGTATTAGAAGAAATTGGTATCAGTATAGGATATAAGAAAGATTTAGTGATTCTGAGAGAACTTTAAAAATCAAGTACAGGAAATATTCGTAAGGAAAGCATCATAATTCTTCAAAAACCATAGTTTAGATCTTAATCACGATTTTATGAATATAAACAAGAAAATTTGTTGTGTTTATTAATTTTAGTTCAATAGATCAAGTGTTGAATCAAGGAGCAAACATCCCACAGATAAATGTTGAAGAGAGTTATAGATACCTTTCTAAGATATTGAAGCTAAGTTTAAGAGAAGTAATATATGAAAAATTCATTTCTAGTTCATCTTTCCCTTCATCCTATCATCTTATTGGTTTGAAAGATAGTTTTGTTGTTTTTCATTACAGATTTGAAGAAAACCAAACTAATGTTAGGAAATTTGTTAGTTTAATCTCGAAAAGAGACCCTCTGTTTTGGTATGAATCTATATCTCTTAGTCTCGGATTAATTAATCATGATGCTAGAGCAAGAATACTTGCTGAAATAAAGACGAAATATACTCATTAATCTAAATTGTAGTTTAGTATGTTAAGGTCTCAAGGAAATCAAAATCCACATATTTTTCCCAATTTTTAACTCTTTCAATTGATAAATTACAATATTTTTTAGAAAATTCAATTCCTATCCATTCTCTCCCCATGCTTTCTGCAGCAATCGCTGTAGCACCTACACCTAGAAATGGATCAACTATAACCTCATCCTTGTTAGAGCACAAAGCTATCAGTCTTTGCATAAGTTTTACAGGAATCTGACATGGATGAACAGGAACATTCTTACCATTTTCTTTTTTCATTATTTTTTCTTTGCTAACATTCTTGACAATCTGAATATCAGAAAACCAATCATAACACCTAGTTCCTTTGCTACCCCCTTCTATTAGTTTTCTGATTCTTTTGTCTTTTGGGTTTTTGTATGGAATTTTCGAATTATTAAAACTAGGTTCTGTGTTAAAAATAGAGATTAATCGATATTGTCTTGAGATATTTGAATTATAACACCAAGCTAAAATCCTGTTTGGAATACCTAGCTCTGGAATTATATATCTTATTGTGTCTTCAGGATATTGAATAATAGCTGCTTTATGATTAACAAAAGGATAAAATAGACTTCTATACTCACTTTCACTTAATTTATCATTGTAATTCTCATATTTTATACCGATATTATAAGGTGGATCTGTGATTATAACCTGATTTTCTTCAGCAATCTGAGGATACACTTCTCTAGCATCTCCTATATAGATTTTACCTCGTTTAACTTTAGTATATTTCATGATATCACTTTGTGCCACTATTTAAGAACCAAGTTTTCAATTAATAAATCTTTCAATTAGTATTTAAGCTCAAAGAATTTTAAAATTAGACAAACAATCAATTCTAGAAACAATTTTTCATTGTGAAAATTGATTTCCAACATAGAGAATCTTTCCCTTGTCTTCAACCAAATATTGAAAGACATTATCTTGAGTATCACAAGTGATGATTGAACCTTGAGATATTTGCATAGGGCAAGAAAAAGCATGTTTTATTAAAAACTTAACTTGGATGCAAATGAAAGTATTTAAATTATGCTCAATAGTTCTTATCGCAACCAAACAAAAGGTGATTAAATGCCAATAGTACATGTAGATTTATGGGAAGGTAGAACAGAAGAGCTAATTAAAGAAATTATCGAAGGAATAACAGACGTTTTTGTGAAAATGGGTTCTAAACCTGAATCTGTTAGGGTTCTTGTTCAAGAGTATCCAAAAACACACTGGGGAATGAAAGGAAAACCAGCTTCAGAAAAATAACAAGTTTCTTTTTCTCTTATCCATTGAAGATTTTTGCAAAAGGAAAACCCATGAAAACTAATCTGAACTTAGAATTATTAATCTAGTTTCTGTCATTATTATACTTCTTCTAATACTCTTTTTACTTTTTTCACTTTATTTCCACAATTAGGACAAATTTTGACCTTATTGATATAATCCTCGTTGCATTGTTCGCAGAAATAAAATATTGCTTTTGCTTTACCTAGTTTAGCTGTTTCCTCTTCTACTTCTTCTTCTTCTTCTTCTTCTTTTACTTTTTTTACTTTTTTTACTTTTTTTACTTCTACTTCTTCTACTATTTGGAATTGGTATTGGTCTGATACAGGTTCGGACATGCCCTCTACTTCTACTTCTTCTAGCTCTCCCTCTTTTCTTGGTTTAATGTATCCATTCTTGATTTCATTTCCACATTGAGGACAAAATAGTCCTTCATACTTGAATTTTTTTCCACATTGAGGACAAAATTTTATCTCTTTCTCAACTCTTCCCTTTGCAATATCAATATAATCTGTTATCCATTCTTGATTTATTTTCCCTTCATGTAGTTTATCAAGTTTTAATTTTTCTGCTTTCTTTGCTTTCATGCCTTCTGTTTTATTTTTAGACTGTATCGTATAAATCAAGCTTTGCGATCCTTCTGGCGAGATATAAGCGAGATCTACCAGATTATAAAATCTGTTAGCTTTCATTTCTTCATAGGTTTTAACCGAAACTCCTTTTCCTTCATATATGATTTTAATTCTCATATTAAGAATATTTTCTCCCAATTTTAATAATATAGTGAAGAAGTTCTTACTCAGTGTAACAATTCGTAATCTCAAATCATTAATAATTACTGTATTTGGAGCAATGACTAAATGTACTTCCCTCACAAGATTCATAGATGTGGGCATAACAATTTCGTCATCTTCCTTCACATAAATCTCAAATTTTAACGGATCGGGAAGATTTCTTGCAATAGTTAGAAAACGTAGATATATACACCACCCAATTCCTTTGTCGTGATAGGTAAAACTGAAAAACTAAAAAGAGAAAGGTCATACCAGCTAAGTTTTGAGATAGCATCTTTATTTAAGTTTTTAAGAACTTGGGATCTATTAAACCATCTATCAATTCTTAGAAAATGATAGTTTTTATCATTAAAATCAATTTTTTGTAAACGTTCAACTTCTTTACGAAGATTAATAGTTACTATTGGAATCCTACTAACCGTTTCTCTTTTTGTCTTTTGTTTATCTATACCATATTTAATTAAGCTTGTTGCTATTCTAACCATGAGTTCAACTCCAATAACTCTCAATAAGATTGAAATTAGATTTTTAAAAGGTTTGTTAAGATTTTTCTCTATTTTAAGAAACAATTTTCATAGTTAAGATACTAAAAAAGAGTAAAGAACAATTCATTAATACCAAAAAAACAAGGAATAAAGTTTCAATTAGTAGGGTATTCTCAATTTTCTATAGTCTACTTCTGTGTAAGTCTGATCATAGATATACAAATCATAATCATTTGCAAGGTTGAATTCAATAGTTGCAATAATGGTATCTCCAGCATCTACATTAATTTTGAAATAGTCTGTGTCCATCCCTATCATGAAACGTTTTGTCATTCTTCTTTATACTTCCTTGGAAAATCTATACCTAAAAATCGTTTTTCACCTTCATATAATAGGACTATTTCTGAATTATTGATATCAACGAAAATAGGTTCGAGATAATAAGGCCATCTTAACTTACTCTCTTGAAAATTGAAAATCTTGTATAGGATTAGCATCATGTTCCAATCATGAGTTATGTGTATATCTATGATCAGACT